>JAHBAU020000019.1 GCA_018499905.2 Candidatus Saccharimonadota bacterium
AGATGTGTATAAGAGACAGGCCCTGGAGGGGTTGGACTTACTGGAGGCGGTGTTGGATCGCTCGGCGGCGTCGGATCGACTGGAGGCGGTGCGGGTGTAGCACTTGGTGAGTCACCTTCCAATACTTCGCGAGCGACTTTAGCGACATCTTCTAGGGTAACTTGCGATTTTACCAGATAGCGATCGGCGCCGAGCTGTGCCGCTCTGGCCTTATCTTCTGCCTGACTGAGCGCGGTCATCATAATAACCTTAGTGCTCTTGGTTTCTGGGGTGCTGCGCAAGATATCGAGCATATCAAAACCGCTGATTTTGGGCATCATTACATCGGCAATGATAAGATCGGGCCGTTCTTTAACTGCCAGCGCCAGTGCTTCTTCGCCGTCTCGTGCCGAGACAATCTCGTAGCCCTCTGCCAAGAGACGCGCTTCGTATATCTCTCGCAGATTGTTGTCGTCTTCGACTAACATTACCTTCGACATCTGTATTCCCTCGTTAATTATTGTTTAGCATTTAATCACATTGTATCACGGTATAAGCATAGACGTATTAGAGGAGTGAGGCTGGTGAGCTGATATCCGGCAGCTTGGTGCTTGAGGCGGCAATGGCCTGTAGCTCAGACGCTTTTTGATTGCTGATGCGAGGTAAGTTGATATAAAAGGTTGTGCCCTGGCCAGGGGTGCTTTCTACCCATATGCGACCGCTGTAAATCTCGACAATTTTACGGCAAATGAAGAGCCCTAGTCCGGTGCCGCCGATGGTGCGGGTGGCAGAGTTATCCACTCGATAAAATTTTTGGAATAGATGGGGTAAATCCGCCGCCGGGATGCCAGGGCCGGTATCGCGGATAAAGAACTGTACGACTTGCTCGTTGCCGGTCACACCAAGCGATATTTTGCCGGTCTCGGTGTACTTAACGGCGTTGTCAAAGAGGTTGGTAATGACTTCCCGCAGTCGGTCTGGGTCAACATAGACATAATAAAACGGCTGGACCACCTTTGAGCTGCCGCCAGTGGCGTCGGCATGGCTGCTAATGCCCGAGATGTATTCAACTTGCAAGCCCTTCTTTTCAGCACTAAACCTGAGGTCGTCACTGAGCTGCTGGGTAAAGCTATTAAATTCCACGACAGCCGGGTGGTTGCTCAAGCGGCCGTCTTCAGCCTTGGCGCTGGTTAACAAATCCTGGAAGAGCTTGCCAAGGTGTTGCGTCGACGAGTGGGCCTTTTCTAGGTAGTCGCGTGCCTTCAGGTCAATGCTGGCAACTTTGTCGTTCATGGCGAGTGCCAAGTAGCCCTCGATGGCGGCTACCGGCGTACGCATCTCATGACTGGCGGTGCTGATAAATTCCGCGCGTTGCCGCTCCTCGCGACGCTGTTCGGCTACGTCGCTAAACACGCCGACAACACCCATTGTGTGCTGGGAGTGCTCGTCAACTAGCGGTGAAACGATAATATTAATTGGCAGGCTGTCACCGGCCCTGGGAACCAAAATTGCAGCATTGTCACGGGTGCTTTGACCTTGTGCCAAGGCCAAGGCAAATGGGTCCTTGGTCTGGTCGTAGGGTTGGTTCTTTTCATCCACTAGCCGAAAAACCAGCTTGTAGTCAACACCAGTAGCTTCATCGGCGTTCCAGCCAGTCATTTTGGCGGCGGCGGCATTGAGCAACTGGATTGTCTGACGTTCGTCAATTACCACAACGCCGGTTTCGATAGCGCTCAAGATAATATTGGACTTGAGTTGCTCTGTTTGGAGCATGGAAGTTAGCTCGCCTTTAGAGGCTTTACTGACGGCGCGCTTAAGCCAATCCATTACAAACAACCCCACCGTTTATTTGATTGGTGCATATACTGTCTTATTATCTGTGGTTTTTAGCATAAGTGCAATCTTTTTCCCGGCTGACCCTTGTGGTTTTACCCCTGTTATGGTACGATTGCAAAGCTTTACGCCGCAAGAAGGCCCCATCTTCTAACGTGAAAACTGCCCGTGGCAGTTTGCAAGGTCGGAGCCCCCTGAGCAAATTATTGCCAGAGGCGAGACGGGGTCGACGAATCCGGCTTTGCCGGATATCGGTGACTAGGATCTTAACCGTTAGCGGTTAGAGTACAAAGTTGCACATTAAAATAACAGATTGCGACCATGGCCCCATCTTCTAACGGTTAGGAAATCGGGTTCTCATCCCGGAAATAGGGGTTCGATTCCCCTTGGGGTCACCAATGAAAATAGCTCATGCCAAAGGTATGGGCTTTTTTCATTCTTGAAGCTTTGAGGGGAATCGAACGGGAAGCCAAAGTCTTGGCTTCCCCGCCCTTTAGCCCCGTAAGGGGTGACAACGACCAAAAGTAGATTTCTTTTGGTCGGTCAGGTCGATTCCCCTTAGGTTCACCAGTAGAAGATTACAGATACAAAAGAGTTCGAACTTCCATTGCTTCGCACCTTTTTACTATTGACCTCTGTTAAGATGGGTTCGATTCTCCTGTGCTATCATAAAACCATGACCAGAGTTGTGCTGTTGCATGGAAATGGGAATAGTCACGGGACTGACAACTGGTTTCCATATATCAAATCGGCACTCGAAGACCTAGGTGTGGAGTGTATCGCTCCTGACTTGCCTGACAATGTACTGGCTCGAAAAAAGTACTGGTTTCCGTTTTTTACCGACACTCTCAAACTAAATTCTAATGACATCGTAATAGGACATTCATCTGGCGCGCTTGCGATATTAAAATATGCTGAAGACCATAAGATTGGTGCAAGTATTCTTGTAGGCGTCTACTATACTGACTTGGGTTATGAGGACGAGCGAACGAGCGGGTATTTTGATACGGATTGGGCTTGGGAGAAGATAAAGGCTGACCAAGAATGGACGGCTATCTTTGCGTCTACTGACGACCCATATATACCAATTACTGAGCCTCAATTCATTCGTGACAAGTTAGGCAGCGAATATTTTGAGTTTACCGATCAAGGGCACTTCGGCGGTGGAACGAATCCAAAGCTAGAATTCCCGGAATTGCTCACTTTTCTTAATAAGAAACTGAAAGCTTAGACTTAGCCACTTCAGTCAAACTGCTAATTTCGTCAGTGACAGCATCATGAATCGAGGGCTCTTCGGTCACCACGAGAATACTCGCCCGAAAGTGACGGGCTATCAAAATATCGGGACAAAGAATAGAATGGAAAATAATAGCTTATTCAGTTCCTAAAGCTGGAACTTTGATGGCAAGATCACTATGAGCAAAAAAATGACGCAGCGAACGAAGAAAATCCTACGGCTTTGTCTTGTGTTTGGGATCGTGATGTACATACTTGGATATACCCTTGGTGCGCGACCACAGTGTCCTGACAACTATTCGCAGGCTCAGGTCGATGAATCCGGTTGTATTGTTGGTGCGAGTATTGGGCCCCAGATCGACCGTCGATACTTTTTTGGCGTCGGCAATGTTGCTTTTGCTTTGGCAATATTTACCTTGCTAAGAAGTGAGAGCGACTAAGTAGCGACTGACCACTGTCAATAGGCGGCTTTTTTTGGTTCTGAAAGATAGTAAGACACAGAGCATCTCGATCAAAATAACGTTAAAATAGCCCAAAATATTGTATAATGATCTGATGAGCAAAACTGGTGTTTCTGCCCCGCTCGCTCGACTGATTTTAGAACTTTCATTTATTCTGGCCGCTACGGTTGTGTATGTATTCTCCTGGAACAGACTCGGCATTCAGCTGCCATTGACTACTGTAGCTTTGTCGGCAACCATCGTCGTTTTAACCGGCCTGTCCAAGCGGCCGCTGTATCGGCGGACGGTGATTTTTATGGGGTTGGCCATCACCATTTCCCTATTCTCGGCTTTTCGATTAGACAACATGATTAATGCGCTGAACTTATGGAGTGTCATGTTCCTAATGGCTTTTGCGGGCTTGAATCAGGTGATGCCTGGCAAACTATGGCTCAAAGAGTATTTCTTGAGGTCCTGGACCCTGCCCTTTAAGGGTGCGCAACAGTTCGGGGGTGTCTTGGCTGGCAGTAAGCTGACATTAAACAGGCACCTCAGCCGGTCCCAGCAAGGCATTTTGCGAGGACTATTGTTATCGATCCCTGTGCTGCTTGTTTTTGGCCTGCTCTTTGCTTCGGCCGACGCTGTCTTTAAGGATTTGTTTAGTGAGTTAACCAGCTTGAATACGCTATGGCGAACAGTTATCTCACCAAGAATTATCCTGACGGCGCTGTTTACCATGGCGCTCTCTGGCATGCTGCTGTATGTCGTTAGTGGTGCTGATAAACCATCTGAAAAACGAACAGTCAAAAAGGCTTACAACACCGAGTTAACCGTCATGCTTGGCATGGTAAATGTCTTGTTCTTTACTTTTGTGATTATTCAGGCGGTGTATTTGTTTGGTGGGCATGACGTAGTCCTAAATAGCGACATTAGCTACGCCGAGTATGGCCGTAAGGGCTTTTTTGAGCTTGTCTGGGTGGCGATTGGGGTTTTTGGACTGGGCTTTGTATTTAAGGGTTGGAATTTGCTCAAGGCGCACAAACTTAACCTGGTACTACTCTATGTGCTTATCGCCCAGGTGGGCATTATTATCCTCTCGGCACTCAAGCGGCTATCGCTCTATGAGCAAACCTATGGCTTTAGTGAGCTGCGTGTGTACGCGCACATGTTTGTCTTTTTCATTATCATCGCGTTTGTTTTGCTGGTCCTTGCAATAGAACGCAAATGGCTAGACACAACCTTCCTGCACCGTTTGGTGCTGCTGGGCGTTGGCTATGTACTGCTAGTTAATGTGGTGAATGTCCCAGCGCTAGTGGCCCGCCAAAACCTGGCTAACCCGCCCCAAAACGGCCAAGTGGACTATAACTACATCATGAGCCTGTCACCCGATGCCCTGCCCTCGCAAATCGAGGTCTTAGAGCGGGTCAAAGACCAGGCCAACGTGGGGTACTATCGAAATTACCTGTGCAACAACCAAGGTCGCCGTTCAATCGACCAGAATCGGCACTGGTCGGAATATAGCTTTTCACAATCAAGCGCCCTAAGCATGTACCGCGACGCTGGCTGCCAGCCTTTATCGTAAACTCTATGCGATAATTTGCTAAAACTACCATTTATTGCTGTATAATCATGAGCCATACAATATAGGGAGATATCAGATGAAGAATCGTAGGCGAGCTGCTGTCGGGCTCAGGCTGGCGCTATCTATTGAAGCATTGGCGGGCTGTGGCATTGATTTTAGTACTGAACCAGAACAAGAAGTACCAAGTTTTATAGCTGCGAATCCCAAAGGGCCAATATTTGACTTAGCACAATCCCGCGAGGAGCCGACCGTAGCTATAGACGAAGGAAACGGGATCATTACTGAGTATTACTACAGTACAGATGCCGGTGGCTACGCTAATACCTACGCTTCTGTATTTGACCCTCAAACAGAAATGACCGACTCCTTATTCTTGGGGCAAATGTTTTGTGAGGAGGGAGAGCTCCGAATGTACATTCCTTTTGACATGTCAGCAGTAACATTCGGGGGCTTTGATCAGGTTGAATTTGATCAATTATCTGCAGCTACCTGTGCTGACGGTACCTTTTCTGAAGCCGACCTGTCTGTGTGGATTGCGCCACCAAACGTAGATACTCAAGGTGATATCGACGCTTAATGGTTAGTTGCCCCAGTTTATGCCCTCCGCACAGTAGTCTAAAATGTATTGATTACATCATTGCGCATAGATTTATGGCCTGCATGTAATAATGATTGCAATGAGTGGTCCAGCTGCCGAGAGTTTTAGTGGATTCCCTGCCGGTTATGACGTAACGGTTGGTGGCATGGACCGCAGAATGCAAGAATTTTTGCTGACCTCTGTTGATGTCATCCTGAATGGTACGGAACATACACCTGGGCCAGTGTGGCAAGCACATTACTTGAACATGTTGGTCGTGACGGGCTTAGACGATCCGCACCAAGCTGCGCAGACGCTCGATCTTGAGATTAAAGTGCCAATTTCTCCTGAAGAATTTGATCGATTGCGAAGCCCGAGCTTCGAGCCTTTGCCACCAGAGATAACGGAATACGCTAATCAGACTGTCAGTTTACTGGAGACTGAACAGCTTGCTCCGGGCGTACTAGATATGCTTTTTGACGATGCGGAGCCATCATCGGAAGTCGCATACAGCCCAGTGCTAACTGCCCACGAAGTGAATTGCTACCATCACAACATGGCACAGCTGGCTCGTGCTGATGTGATTGAAGGCGTGGCCTCTGCGCTTATGGACAGGCTTCAGCTAGAAAGATTTTTGGCTGAGCACGGTGTTGACTTAGAGCCGCGCCAAAGACCCTTTAGAGCAAGTCAGATTGGTGCGGCGATTCGCTTTAAGGGCAATGATGATAGGAACTATGCACTGTTAGAAGATAAAGGCGTTAGCGGTGGGTCTGTATTTCACGGCAATTACACTTCACCACTATCTCGCCAGCACCTCACAACCATTGGCGACGATAGGACTGCGCGTGGATTTTACGGTGACCAAACCATACACGACCGCGAATTGTGGCAAGAAGTCGTGAGGCATGATATGGCTGTCGTTCAGGGGCTACTATACAGCGTCGTAGAGGTAATTCGTGATGATCACGCCGAAGTTTTTGGTGATGAAAGTGGTGGACGGCAGCGAAGAGTTGGAGATGCGATAGTCGGGATTGAAAGACAAAGAGAGTATTTCGAAGGCTGGCAACAATTCCTACCACCCGGCTCGACACTACTATTTGCAAATCAAAAGCTAGATCGTGTTAACGGCAGAAGCTGGGATATCGAACAAGAAGTTAGGCTTGGGGTGGCGACAAAAGGTGCCGATACTTCTCGACCTAATACTATGGTCTTCTGGACCGATGAAAATCCTGAGGGTGATGTGCGAATGATATATAGATATCATCCGACTCACACCGGCCAGAATGAGTTTTCCCCACGTATTGGTGGAATCTATACTGGTGGTTTAGAAAATCACAAACCCGGTCAGCCACTTTCGGCAGGAACAGAAAGAGCTATGAGGAATAGCAGCCTTACCGATCAGGATGTCGCGGATGCAGTGGCCGGTAAACGCTGGGGTTTAGACCCTAATCCTTTTTCGCATGAGGATTTTTATGGAGCCATTGAATTTATCGGCCGGCTTGCAGAATTTGACTCGACCAAAACCATTAGTCCAGAAGACTAGTTCTCCTGCAGTTCGAGTAGAATTGTTGGATTCTTGATCACTTTTCGACGATTGGGGTGATGGTGCTGCCAAAGACTCTAGAAATTTCTGCTGTGTAAGCTTCGATGTTGTCTTTGAAGAATGGGGCATACTGTTTCTGGATTTGAGCAATCGTGTAGTAGCCAACTGCCATCATCGCGCCGTAACCGGCACGCTCCGGGAGCGGAACATACAAGCGATCTTCGGGCTTGCCCCAGGTGGTGTTCTCTTCCCCAAAACTTATAAAGAGTTCTTTGCTGGGGGCAACGGTGGTGGCATGACGGACGTACTCACTGGTTTCAATATCGCGGGCAATATTGCGGCCAAACAGCTCGATAAACTTCACGTTGAGCATGCGAATGATACCGGCAAACTGTGGTGGGACTATTAAATAATACTTTTGATACTGTGAAAAATCTGGAAAGCCGAGCCCGGCGATAGTTTCTTGCAAAAATGTGGCAATGGCAGCCGGATCTTCACCGGTGCTGCCCAAAATCATGCCCATATATGTAGAGGTATTGTAGGTGTAAGGTTCGCGGTTTTTGGGATAGACAAACTGTTGAAAGTTACTATCTTGGCTGAATTTGGCGGCCGTTTCGTTATGTTCGGTATTGGTAATGAGTGCAACTTGCTTGCCCATTTCGCGGGCTTTGGCGGCAATAATTGGTGCATGCTTGGCGCCCGATGCCGAAATAAGTACGACACCATCTATAGACGGTATGGCCTGTAGTTTGGCGGCAAAATCACTTTCACTGGCAAAGACCGCATCGCTGTCACGAAAAATAATTCGGCCGGTTGCTTCGGCGTTGCCCGAACCGACAACAAGCGGGTGTTTAAAAAGATTGGTATTGATATCGGGAACCGGTGATGACTGAAAGAGCTCAAGTGCTCCCATGACAACGGTGTCTAAATCTGGCAAACTAGCAAGGGTAAAAGAATTAAGCTGATCAATGTATGTGCCCACAGTGGCAACTCCTGGTTAGCTTCTAATGAGATAATCATACCACTATGTCGACACTTCTCCGCCCGCAACAGCGCGAAGCCTTTATTACTGAAGTGACTGCGTACTATCAGCAGCACGGTCGTTCAATGCCTTGGCGCGAGAATACTGACCCCTACTATGTGCTGGTATCCGAGATCATGCTCCAGCAGACCCAGGTCCACCGTGTTCGCCCAAAATTCGAGGCGTTTATCGGACAGTTCCCGACAATCATGTCACTAGCTCAGAGCCCGCTTAGTGAGGTATTAAGGGCGTGGAGCGGTCTAGGCTATAACCGGCGAGCCAAGTTCCTGCACCAAGCGGCCAAAGAAATTGTTGCTATGCATGATGGTCGCATACCGCAGGATTTTGGGGCTCTGACTGACTTGCCCGGTATCGGTCCGAATACTGCCGGTGCCATCATGGTCTACGCCTTTAATCAGCCAGTTGTTTTTATTGAGACGAACGTTCGGTCGGTGTTTATGCATCACTTTTTTTCAGGCAAAGATAGAGTTGCCGATACCGAATTACGCCCTTTCATCGAGCAAACTATTGACCATAACAATCCCAGGGAGTGGTATTGGGCGCTGATGGACTACGGGTCGTATATAAAGAAGCGAGGACTCGGCAAGATCACCGCGAGCAAGCACTATGCCAAGCAGTCACAGTTTGAAGGTTCTGTTCGCCAGTTGCGCGGCCGAATTTTGAAGCAATTGACTGATACTACGCTATCTTATGAAGAATTGGATGTGGGTTTAGCTGACGAAAGACTGCCTGTAGTTTTGCGGGCGTTAGTGAAGGAAGGGTTGATCGCAGAAAAAAGCGGCAGCTATTGTCTGGTAGACTAGTGACCACCGGGTATAATTGCTTAAGTTTACTTAATAGTATATAATATACTTTCATGGCACTAAAGTATCCTATGACAAATTATTTTGAAAAGCCCTTTGCGCTTGATGGCGTAGGGGCAGTAGCTGATTTTATTGAGCAACGAGGACTGGCTGTATATGAGGACTACAGGACAGATGTATTGTGGCCTAGCCAGGGCATTGTTGAAGATGCTTATTATGCCGCCGGTCGCGTGATGTTATACCCCGACGAAACCGAACGTATTGTTTTTGCAGTTGGGGCTACTGCTGCCATTGATAGTCTGCGATACTCCAGTGCATATGATGATGAAATTGCTGCACGCGGCTTACGGGGTTTAATTGCAGAGCCCGATCTCTTTGCCCCAATAGATGATGCTACTCACCCAAAAGAGGGCGAACGAGTAGTCACTGAGCTGTATGCTATTGAAGCGGCACACCATCCTGAACTCACTGACCTTGTCGGTAGTATAGAAACCGGCTTTAGCCCAACATTTGATGTGCTAACGCCTTGGGCTCCCGAAGATGTGAGATGGCAGCCCTCAATCGTGAACCGGGCGGCACGGCTAGGCGTTGGTTATGGTGCCGCCATGGCCCACAATGCATGGGAAGTAGCACTTGTAGACTACGCTGCTTTACCTGACGAACCATCAACATAAAGTCACGTTCTATAAATCAGTCGGCAGTAATGCGTCTGCTTGGGCCAATAAGTCTGCCATTGGCAAACAGTACCAAAGCATGTTCCGGTTGAAAACATTTAGGCTGTCACTTCACCGCCGCCGCTGGCTGCTGAAGCCGGTTTAGCTGAGCGGTTGCCACTAAGGGTGTGATAGGTGTTGCGAATCAGTTTGTAAGGTTGACCTTGGTCAGAAAGGCCTAAATACAGTATTGCCCGTGCCGCGACATGTGCTTTGTCCTCAAGGGTCGGCTCCAGTGGTGATTCTGCCCAAACTTGCCGCATGGCACGCCAATACCACAAAGCATTCTGGGGATTCCAGCCAGTTGTAATGGAATGTGGATGTTTACGGTAATAGACAGTTGGCTCATTGGTATTGTGCACCGTCGCTCCACCAAAAACCATACGTGCCATAAACAATAAATCATCACAATAACGGGGGGTTGGGTATGACAATCCGAGCTCACGCACCTTCTCTGGGTCAAACATTAAGGCTGGATTCCAAACAGGCACATGGCCACCCATAAGATTTCGGACGATTGTATCCTGGTCGTTCGTACGCTCAAGCGTACGGGTTGTGCGCGTGTCTTCATCTTGGAATTCCAACAATGCGCCGCCAGCCAATTGGGCGCCGTGGGTCTCCATCGCCTCTAACAGGTGCGCGCTCGTGCCAGGAATCGATATGTCATCCTGTTCACGAACGGACACAGCTCTAGGCAGGACATCTGCCTGCAGGGTTTCACCCAATAGTCGTGCGCGGTTACCGCCGACGCCCACATTGTGGGCATAAGGCATAACTGTAATGTGTGGATGATGAGCATAGTCTTCCAGGATCTCTAATGTATTGTCCGTGCTAGCATCATCCCCTAGCATCAGTCTAAAATCGGTGATGCCGCTGGCTTCCATGTCCGCCAGGACGGCATCAATTGCCGTGCCAACATACCGCTCGCCGTTATAGACGGGCATGTGTATATGCAAGGTGTCTGGTTGGTGCAGATTAGTCGGCATAACAGCGTGAGTATAACATTTCCACAAAATAATTTTTAAATATTAAAATCCATTATATAATATATTTCAAAAGGAGAAATTCGTAGAATGAGGCAATCTGTCAGAGGAATGGCATTAGTTGGAAGTGTGCTTGCTGCTGAGGTTTTTCTCGGTGCGTGCGGCAATGACCCTACAGAGATTACTACCCAAGAAATACATGCTGAGGCACAAGCGCAGGTAGACGCGGTTAGAGCAACTGTAGATGGCCCCATTAGTCTCTATGTAGAACAGTTGGGTGAAGCATGTGTGCATGCACTGTTGACGGCTAGCAGACTGGATTATGCAGAGAATCGTGTGTATGACGCAGATTCTGATGATTTTACAAAAGAAAGCGGCGCAGTAGTAATATCTGAAGATTGCACGACTTCACGGACCAGAGATCTTGATAACCTATATGCAGACTTTTCTGGAACTGTCGGTATCCCAGTTGTTAGTGTGCTGGACGAAGCTGTGCTTGCAGATCTGCACATTAGTAATGCTGAATACAAAAACGTTCTAGCAAGTACGTATGCCGAGATTTTCCAGGGGTATAGCAACGACAGCGAGTATCGCGTCGTAGGCCTAGAGTAGTTGTGTGTCCGTTTGTTATTTTATCGCTTGAGCGATGGTGTAGCTGACGGCGCCAACAGATGCGGTAAGGACGATGCCCCAGGCGATATCAACAAAGACGAGTGGCAGCGGCCAGTTTTTGAGGGTTGCCAGATTGGTCAGGTCATAGGTGGCGTAGGCGAGGCCGCCAAATAGCGCGCTGTTAATAAGTACCGTTCGCAGTGATCCCTTCTCTATTCCTGGGAGGACGGCAAAGTAGATAATGCCAAAAATGAATAACAGATAAAAACTGACAGCCGCAATCCAATTCACGTTTTTGGTCAGCAGGTCACCCAGCTGGTCGGCGTAGAATTTCTTGGCAACCACTCCCAGCCAAATCGTGTCTATGGCAAAGAACACCGGTACGGTGAGGAGATAGGTCTGGATGACTTGTGATAGCGAGAGCATACTGCTCATTATATAGCATGAGTAGTTTTCGGCTTCATGAATCACGGGCGATCGCCAAACTCTCGCACAGGCTACTATGAAGTAGTACGTAAATGATCGTATGCCATCCCAATGATGCCTAAGTTGGCGTCAGCTGGTGTTGCCGTCACAGAGTTACCATGGTGAATAACAGGTGTTGGATCAGTGACGTAGATAGTGTAGTCCGGACTCATGCGTCGGACGGTGAGCTCCTCACAATGGAGCGAATCTCCCCCATGAGTGCTTGTCTGTATAACTTGATAAGTCACGTCTTCTCGCGGCGAAATGTAAGCTGTGGTGATTGTTCCGTCTGGAGTGGCCGTTTCATCGGCGATACCATGGAAGTATTTTTCCCCTTCTCCCAGGGCAGCTCCTGCCAATCTATAAAAAGTTCCGTGACGATTGCCAGGATATTTGACTGTCGTTTCCTGGTCACGAAAAGTTTGCAACCATCTATCGATAACAGTTGCAAGCATTTTTGGGGCTAGACTAGGCGCAGAAGACACCAGTACTTGGCCTGATTGCTCCAGAAACACTGTCTGTGGTTCCATATCTAAAGGGGTTGCAAGATAACGTAATGCCATAACGGCATACATAATACAACAAAACAATGATAAAGTCAATAGCCGTAGCAGTTCCTTTATTGGTGAGAGCCACCAGGATTGTATGTCAAACTCAGGCTTGACCAGTCTGTTGGAGGTGGCGTTGGTTCTGGAGCGGGTGCTAGCTGCGCCCTTTGTGCTTCCAGGAACGCGTCAGCTAAGTCTCGACAGGTTTCGCCAAAGTTGAGTTGATGGGCACCGTGTAACAACGAGTCTAACACTGTCGCATGAACAAACACCCCGTTGGGATCGTTATCGGCGGCAATAATGACATGCCGTCCGGTGCTTGCGGGATGCTTATCGAGCGCCTGGCCGCGCGCAACGGCTGCGTGTATAACTCGCGTAACGACGCCATCATTAATGCCTCTGTCCTGCGCTATCGGCTCGATGTCACTGCGCCGAAAGTACCCCGGCGGCAATTGATTGGCCAAAGATTCGATCCTATCAGTAAGCACCGGTACTCTTACGACTTCGGCAGTCAGACCAAAAGCAACAGCTGTTTGTTGTATGACCGTATCGAAATATTCGGGCGGGATCGTCATACCTTCCTGCCCTTCAAAAACAACAATTCGTCGTACGGCCATACACTATATATAGCGCACGGTAACCACTTGAATCAGTGATAAATCTAACGCCGACCGCGGACAATTGGCAGGTCGGCCCAATCGCTGACGTAGTGCGGGCTGCGCAACTGCTGCTTGGGTTGCCAGCGCTTGGCTAGCTTTTCGGCGGCAAAGGTAATGGTGCCTCGGCCGTAGCGTCGGTTAATGGCGTCAAAGCTTTGCATCCGTTGGCCGCTTTTATGGTGAAAATCCAAGCTAATATGCCCCAGCAAGTCGGTCTGAAGCTGCTGTTCATCAATGAAGTCAGATAGCCAGACGCCCGCCCGATGATACAAGTTAATGGGATTGTGCAACTTTCCCAGAGATTGGACAAGCGCGGCAGCCAGTGTGCCGCTATCGGCCGTTGGTTGCTCGAACACCACTTCGCTTGTCCAGGATTTGTAGCCTGGCTTGAATCTACTGGTTGTTAAAAATAGTGCGGCTCGGCGAGTGAGCTGACCGGATTTTCGCAGCTTAAAGGCCGCCTGGACAGCAAAGGAGGCTATGGCGGACTCAATGATATACAGGTCACTGACGTCTTCGCCGAAAGTGCGGGTGCGGGCAATACTTTTGGCCTTGCGGCCGATTTGTTCAAAGCTGTGGCAGCTGATGCCGTTTAATTCGGCGATGAGCTGGCGGCCGCGAATGCCCATGAGTTGCTGAGCTAGCTGCGGGCTAAAGCGACGTAAATCTTCGGCGGTCTCGAGGCCATAGGTGCGTAGTTTGGGTGTCATGCGCCAACCGACGCCCCATACATCGCCAATCGGCAACTGCTGACGATACTGGCTAATAGCCGGTTCCGGCAGACCAATAAACGATAAAACGCCGCCCAGAGATTGGTCCTTTTTGGCACGCTCACTGGCTAACTTGGCCAGGGTTTTAGAAGTGGCAATACCAATAGATACCGGGATGCCTACCTGCTCCCAAACGGTTTGCCGCACGGCTTTGCCCCAAGCTGTCAGATCGGCAATGGAGAGCTCGCTGAGGTCGAGAAAGCATTCGTCAATCGAGTAGATTTCGATACGAGGGGTAATATCGGTGAGAATCTGCACAATGCGCCGCGACATGTCGCCGTACAGTTCAAAGTTGGCGCTAAACTTTACGACTTTATGTTCTTCAAAAACCTGTCGATATTTAAAAGCTGGAGCGCCCATGGGAATACCAAGCGCCTTGGCTTCATTGCTGCGGGCTACAGCGCAGCCATCGTTGCTGGACAAGACAACGACAGGCCTGCCCTCTAAATCGGGTCGGAACACTCGCTCGCAGCTGACAAAGAAGTTGTTACAGTCTATGAGTGCCAATATTCTATTACTTTTCATTAGGCTGACTCCGAAAAAAGTGAATGGTGGAGCGTATGACGCCCCAGTGTGGCAAGTCGGGTGGCAGCTGCCCAAGATTACCAAATATAAATGAGTCCCGATCCCACCAAATAATGAGATCATTTGGCCGCGGCAGCAGCGCGCGGTCAATAACCACCACGTCATTATCAAAAATCCCCTGCTCTTGCCAGGTATTTCCTCGAACGCGCATAAAAAAGGTCGAAGCTGGGTTTTTTATCAGCAGCTTACCAAGGTGCAGACTAGTGAGGCTGCTATCGGTTCCGGCATTCGGAAAGCCGGTGTGCTCACTAACGCCCTTGTCGCCTAGCTCATCAATCTGTTGATTATTCATCCACATATCTAAACACTCCTACAAACATATAAGGGTTAATAAAAGAAATTGTTTGTAAGCAACCCGAGGGTTGCTGGAGCCATCCGCCAATTTGACAGAAGACAGTGTTTAGATAAGCCTGTTAGTAAAAATCTGCTTAATAAAAGCAAAAGTACTAAACATGACTACAGCTATAATAGCACTTTCGTTCGCTGGCGCTAGGGGGTGAACGTCACGTCGCTGGCCGCGTCGACAATGGTGATCCAGGTTTGACCCGGATTAAGGGCTAAGACACCGCCAGTAGCGTTTTCAAACGAGAATTGGGCTTTGCGATCGGCTTTGCGCCAGACACCTTCAGTAACCGTGCCGTCCTGAAATACATACATCTTGCCGCTGCCGGTTGTGCCGTATTTGGTGTGTTGACCGTCACTGGCAATGCCACGGTCCATAACGAGCGCTACAACTACTTTTGGCGCTAATTGTGAGCCAGATTTCTCATCTCGGTGTGGTGCGCCACCTTCGCTACGGGAGTAAAGGTTATTGGTGGCGTTGTAATCGTAGCGGACATTGTAGAGGGCGCTAGAAATGCCAAGGTTGACGACCTTCGCCGTTGGTGTGGCGGCCGGCTCTTCTTTTTTGCGGCTAAAGCCAGTAAAGGTACTCGAGTTAAAGCCTTTCTTGGCATTGAGGGCGTCCATTTGGTCAAAATCGGTATAGAGGTTGTGCGGCGCAAAACGGTTGCTGACCCGGCGGTAGCTGCCACTGTTGGCAAACTGGTCAAGATCTTTTACGCCTAAGGATTTGATGTCAGCCAGAGCTTCGGGAGAGCCGCCGGCATGGGCGATTCCAGCATCGTATGGCATCAAAAAGTCTAAGTAATACGGCCGAACACTGCGTACCGGACCGACGTGAGCCGGTCGAGATTCAAGATATAAGGCTAGGAACCGGGTAATGCCACCTTCGGCAATGGCTTCATAGACGACTCCCGCATCGAGCAAGCCAGCTTGCGGACGGGCATCAGGGCTATTTTCGATCATAATCCCTGTTACCGGGCGTTTATTAAGCTCAATGGCTATCTCGGCTCCAGTTAGGCGTGAGGGTTCAGTAGTTGGAGCGGGTGGCGGTTCTGGAGTGGGCTCAACCTTGGCTACCTCTGGCTCGACAGGTACAGCTCGGAAGTGTTTATACAGCGCAAAGGCACCATATCCACCCCCACCAATCAGGATAACAATGATTGCAATCAACAGAGCCCATTTTTTCTTGGTCATGTGACCGCGTTTGAAATAAAACAGGCGACGCTTTTTCTTGGGCGGCTTAGCTGGCATTTCTTCATGCTCATTCGGTGCCTGGTCATCAGGTGGCAGCGATTCCTCGACAGACGGCTCATCATGCTCGACGCGCTGTTCTAGGGGTTCAGACTGGTCATAATCTGGCGGGGCTTGTCGTGTCTGATTAAAATCAGTCGATCGCAGCTTAGGTGTTTGGCTTGTTCCACGTTGACCGGGAACAATCTTGAGCTCAGACCGCTTCTTTGGCGGCCACGTAATATCATCCATGTCATCTAGTATAGCAAACGCTTATGCTTACAAATTAACTCGACGTAAATATACTTTGAAAAGTTCAAAAGCCTGAAGAGTTCCCCGCCTTGATGCTAGGTGATAATGGCCGGCCAGACGATCTTTAAATACATACAGTTTGTGCTGGTCAATATCTGGAAAAGCCCTACTGATTTCTTCTAGACTCACCAGCAGATCGTTCGCGCCAACACCAATAAAATAACTTTTAGGGAGTGATGAGGTGTGATCCGCAATTAGTGCAAACACATGCTTAAAGTTCTTCAGGTTTAACGCAGCATGTTTGGCATAAGCTAATCCGGCCCGGTGTTCTGTGAGCGGCCGTACAATGCCTTCTGCGGTATGTTTTTTTACAAATCGAGTGTAACGAGATTTGATGACATCCCGTTGCCCATTATTGACCACGCCAAAAAAGTTCAGTGGTGATAGCAAGATCACATCCTCGATAGATTCTAGCTGATGGCTCAGGTTGACGATTGGCAGCGTTGCACCGGAGTGTGCCAAAACAGTTACTTGTCGGTCCAGATGCTCGATGACGGCCCGAGTTACCTTTCGAGCAAAACGCTCGATGTCTGCGCCAGCGTTGATGGGAACAGAATGGTAATGAATATCATAGGTTATGACATCCCATGACAGCTCTTTTGCAATTTTTTGCGCCAGGGCCTTGCAGGCAAAGTTGCCCTCGCCTAATCCCCCAGCTATTACCAGGCATCCTTTAGATTCGTGCGCTTTGTAATGGTTTGTCTTAATCTGGAGCTGCTTGCCCCTGAAAGTTACGGGAATTTTGATCGACTGTTGGCTGACGCGCCTGCTAGGCTTTTTCACTTAAGGTATCCAAAGATATGCTAAGCCGCTTGAGCGTCAAGTCTTTGCCTAAGATATGCATGGTGTCAGCGAGGCCGGGTGAGGCGGGCGCCCAGGTGGTAGCGATTCGGATCAGGCTGAACAAGATGCCGGGCTTTTGACCAGTTGTTTCAAGTAGCTTGTTCAATCGATCGGCCAGATCTTCAGCGCTAAAATTACTGCCAGAAAGTGTTTCCTGCGCGGCTTCAAGCAGGGCGCGTTGTTCCTCACGAGATAGTTTGCTCAACTGTTTGTTGCCATCGATTAGCTCGAGATCTACCGGTAAATCAGTAAAGAAAAAGCGGGTCAGCTCCGGTAGCTCAGATAAATACTTGAGCCGTTCCTGAATAACACCGAGTACCTGCTTGCAGTAGTCGTCGTTTGCCGCTTTGGCTTCCTCGGGCCAATAATTGATGCCCACACCGTTGTCGAGTGTTCGGCCATATAGCTCATCCAGTGTCATGGTGCGAATATGGGTACCATTCATCCAAAACAGCCGCTGTTCGTCAAAACTTGCACCGGCCCGCTGAATGCGGTCCAATGAGAATTTGTCGATAAGCTCCTGGACACTAAAGATTTCTTGCTCGGTGCCGTCATTCCAGCCAAGCGAAGCCAAAAAATTGACCATGGTTTCTGGCAGGATTCCTTGCTTGGCGTAATCCATTACATCTTTGGCGCCATCTCGTTTTGATAACTTTTTCTTGCCGCCGGGTGCCATGATCCACGGCAGTGTGGCGAACACTGGCCACTTGATACCGAGTGCGTCATACAAGTTTAAAAAGCGCGGGACACTGGCCGTAAATTCCTGGCTGCGAATCACGTGAGTCACGCCCATCAGCTCATCATCGACAATGTGGCAGAAGTTATAGGTTGGAAACCCATCACTCTTAATTAACACAAAATCATCAACAGCTTCGGCGCCAGCTGACAGGTCGCCCAGAACTAGATCGTGCCAGCTGTAAGCTTTTGGATCAGATTTAAGCCGGAGAGGCTGTGTACCATCCCACGTCGGCGGATTGTCCGGTCGGTGATCTCTATACAAAAACGGCTTTTTGGCAGCTTGGGCAGCGGCCCGAAATTCATCCAGCTCTTCTTTGGAATACGGATCGGCGTAGGCCAGGCCTTTGTCGATGAGCTTTTGCGCCCATTCTTTATAGATGTCGAGTCGTTCGCTTTGGGTATATGGGGCATGTGGTCCACCAATATCTGGGCCTTCATGCCAATCAATTCCCAGCCATTTAAGGCTGGTGATAATATGCGCCACCGCACCTTCTACTTCTCTGGCCTGGTCGGTGTCTTCAATACGTAGAATAAATCGTCCCCCTTGCTTTTGGACGACTAGCCAATCAAATAGTGCGTTGCGCGCTCCGCCCACATGCATATAGCCTGTCGGACTGACTGCGAACCGTGTTACTGCTTCACTCATACTAGGCATTATATAGGAAAATACTTACTTCTTACACGATCTGTTATTATTAAGACCATATGCGGGATCAAACGAACAGAGGTGTGCGCCCTCGGCTGGCGCGTGAAACGTTGCGGCTCTATGTCCGCGAATCTCTTAAGATGCCTGGCTTTCTTGCAGGCGCCTACATAACTTCGATCATCTACTCAATAGGCGTCGATGTATTAACACCGTTATTCATTAGTCGTCTTATAGATGAGTTGATCAGAACACCAGTCGATCAAGGTGTCGTCAATCATTATTTCTGGTTAACCGTTATAGCGCTGTCCGCTAGTCATTTGACAGTTGGACGACTTACCATGTTTCTTCGTAATCGGGTGCTCACTAAAACAGAAAGAAGTATTAATCTACTCATTTTTGACACTTATAGTAGACAAGAATATAGCTATTTCACCAATAATTTTGTCGGCTCTTTAGTTGCTAGGGCTCAGCGATTTACTCACGGCTTCAAAGACTTGCTCGATATCAGCATGTTTGCCCTGGTGGCATTGGCGGTACAGCTCATTGGACCCGTGGTTATTTTGGCGTTTAAAGCCCCATTACTCGCAGCCATTTTTATCGGGTCCTTCTTTGTGACGCTACTCGTAACCATGTTGTCGAGCCGGGTTCGATCGCCAGCAATGCGCGTTTCAGCAGCGGCAGGTTCTGAAGTTACAGGATCAATCGCCGACTACCTAACAAACAATCTTGCAGTGAAGGTCTTTGCGGCAGACATAAATGAAAGACAGCGCTTTTATGGGGTCGCTGAAAAGCGGCGGCAGAAATATCTGCACCAAGCAAACATATCTGAAATTATTCGGACGCTTCGTGCCGGAGTCAACGTTTCACTTCAGCTTGTGACACTTGCCGTACTCGTCTACCTGACGACACGAGGCAAGATCAGTGTCGGAACTGTTGTGTTGGTTCAGCTATATGTACTGCGTCTTGAGCAAAGTCTTTGGGACTTCAACCGAACGAGTGAACGTATTGAAGAAACTTTGGCTGATGCGGCCGAAATGACAGAAGTAATTATACGTGAGCCTCAAGTCAGCGATGTTGAGCAGCCAATTAACCTTAATGTTTCAAGTGGTGAAATAGCTTTTCGGTCGGTTGATTTTCGCTATCATGATGCTACCGAAGAGAACATCTTATTTCGTGATCTCTCCCTGGCAATTCCTGCTGGTCAAAAAGTTGGGCTAGTTGGGCCTAGCGGCGGCGGCAAGACAACGCTGACAAAGCTGTTACTCAGATTTATGGACATTCAGTCGGGAGCGATTACGATTGATGGCCAGGACATTACACAAGCAAGGCAGAACGATGTGCGATCTAGCATTGCCTATGTGCCGCAAGAGCCTCTGCTCTTCCACCGCTCCATTAAAGAAAATATCGCCTATGGCGACCCATCGGCCAGTGAAGCTGAGATTATCAAAGCGGCAAAATTGGCGCATGCTCATGACTTCATTGCAAAGCTGCCGCAAGGCTACGATACGTTGGTTGGTGAGCGTGGGGTCAAACTAAGTGGCGGTGAAAAACAGCGGGTGGCTATTGCCCGCGCGATGCTCAAAAAATCACCAATTGTGGTGTTAGATGAAGCTACCAGCGCTTTGGATTCCAAGAGCGAAAAGGCCATTGTCGTTGCACTGGATAATCTGATGGCCGGCCGCACCACCATTGTTATTGCCCACCGTTTAAGCACCATACGCAAACTCGACCGCATTATGGTGCTCAAAGACGGCAAGATTGTTGAAGACGGCACGCATGCCAAGCTACTCAAAGAGAACGGCCTATATGCTGAGCTCTGGTCCCATCAATCAGGTGAATTCTTACCAGAAGAATAACCTAAAAAATTTGACGCATAATCACATATATATTAATGTAAACTAACTAATTTAATGTTGGAGAAAATATGAACTCTCTTGCGCGCAGTAACGAAGGTATTAGAGAACTCGCTATTTATGGAGGCTTATTACTTCTTGGATTAGTAGGTGTCAGGGGTTGTGCAGAAGCTGCGGAAGAACCACGAGATAAGGTGATCACTTTTGTTGAAGATGCCGGCTACAACGGAGCGGTCATTACCGATATCGACAAGGCGCCATTTATATGGGGTTGTGGAGAGCGAGACACTGTCAAATATGAAATCAGTGCCGTGTCAGCAAATACGGGAAGAGATGTTAGTTTCGATGTATGCGACGGGTTACTAAAAGGGATGACTATCCGAGACTAATCGGCGGCTGACTGGTTTTCTTTGGTTATTTTATCACTTACATCGATGCGGCGATGTTGAGTAACTGGTCGGTGCTTAGCCCGGAATTGCTTTCAATCTGATACCAAATACCACCATCAACCCAAGTCGCATTACTACCGTTAAATATGTAGACAGTCTTACCTTTGGTTTGCTTGGTTTCATATCCGCCAGGTGCCGCCGCGGCAACAGTTTCTTTGAGTGCATCACTATTCCAGTTAGACGACTGTTGCGTAATGGAGAATTTACGTTCATCGCTATTCGAACTAAAACTGACTTTTACTTGCCCTGGAGCAAATTCAACCGGTCCTTTGATGGCAAAGCCAGATGGACGATAATCAGGTAATGATGCTTGGATACCGGCTCGTGAGGCCGCCATGCGGAACTCAACGTTTGCACTGTTCTGCCATAGGAAAAATCCGCCAAGCACCATGGTCGTCATAATTGTGGCACTCAGCGCCATCGCCTTGGTCTTTTTTGAGTGCCGGCGAGTCTTGTGGTGCTTGGTCGCTTGTTGATGCGCCTTGGCTTCGTTTAGGGCTGAGGCAAAGAAATTAACTTCTGATTTAGGCGTCAGTGCTACGATTGGCGGGGCTGCATGGTGACTGATAGAGCTACCAGGCGCGGGGCGTACAGCTACAACCTCATGGCGGCTGACAACGCCTGCGCGTGCAGAGCTGGCTGGGTTAAACCGTCTGATGAGATGGCTCTGCTCGGTACGCATAGCCACCTGCTCACGGCGTTGATGGGCATTTAATGGACTAAGTGTGCTCTGAGGAGTGACGTGATGGTCTGTTGTCTTGGCCGGCAGATCAACCACAATCTTTGGTTTTTTGACGCTGCCACGCATTAAGGTCTTGGCTGTCTGTGTTCGGCTATGTACCGCGTGGGCGGTATGCCGATGTTCCTCATGGCGTTTTTGGTCGCCATCCCTCACTGCTTTACCAGTTCCGATGTCGTACACCTTGCCGTTCAGTCGTATTGTCTGTGACATTTTTGTAAGTTTTTACTTTTTAGCTACTTGTGAATAACTCTATTGCATTAGCATACTATGGTTATGCTAATCTTGTAAAGGACTACGATCATAAAACAAAAAAGTACGCTACAATACAAACTGGCCTAAAAAGCCAAAAATATGGATTTCTTAGACCCTAAACGCAGTAAATCGCATCAAATTCGCCTGCTTATCGGCTATTTCTTAGTCGCTATCGCAGTCGCTTTGGGTGCTTTAATTCTCCTTTTCCAAAGCTACGGTTATGATATAGACCGCAAGAGCGGCAAGATTATTCAAAACGGGTTGGTGTTTGTATCATCGACCCCAGATAATGCCCAAATATACCTGAATGGCGAACTAAACAAAGCGGCTACCGACACGAAGCTCACTATCCCTGCCGGGCAGTATATTGTGGAGCTGAAGAAAGACGGCTATCGGGATTGGCGGCGTTCGATAAGCTTGGAAGGCGGTAGTGTCGAACGACTCACCTACCCGTTGCTTATTCCTACTCAGCTGACAACTGCCGATGTGCAGCTATATGCAACAGCACCGTATTTTGCTACCCAGAGTCCAGATCGCCGGTGGTTGTTGATATGGCCGACTGCTGCGCTTTCGGCTGTAGATATATTTGATACTACGGCAATTGATCAGGCGCCGGAATCCCTGGCGTTTGCGGCAGACTTGTTTACGCCCGCCGGTACGGCGCATAGTTTGGAGGTACTGGAGTGGTCCAAAAATAATCGTCATTTACTGATGAAGCATACCTACGACAATGCTAGTGAGTTTGTTCTTGTCGATCGTGAGGTGCCGAGCGAATCAATAAACCTAACCCGCCGGCTTGGCAATGCGGTTACTATGATGAGCCTGCGCGATAAAGAGTTTGACCAACTGTACATTCTGGAAAAAGCCAGCATGCGTCTCAGCATCTACAATCTCAACACCCAAGCTATCCAAGGACTACTCGAAAACGTAGTCGATTACCGTAGTCGTGGCCCCGACGTTATTCTGTATACTTCAGCCGACTCGGCTGCGACTACCCCAACAACCCTCTTTAAAATTTGGGATGGTACAGCCAACTTTACACTGCGTTCATTCCCGACCGAACCTAAATACCTTTTTGACTTAGCCAAGAATGACGGTGACTGGGTCGTGGCGCTTGGCCCGACCAGTGGCAGCCATATTTACATCTACAAAAATCCTGTCGAACAGCTAAAATCCAAAGACAAGCTGTTGGTGCCGCTATCGGTGCTCAAAATCGATAAACCAACATCGCTGATCTTCTCTAGCAGCACTGCCTATATCATGGCCCAGAGTAACGATAAATTTGCTGTCTACGATTATGAAGCCGATCGAAGATTCTACTATGATCTCAAAGCTGCATTTAGCGACACTTTACCTGCTAAATGGATGGACGAGGACAGATTATCTGTTAATGTTGATGCCAAAACTTATATATTTGACTTTGATGGGTCAAACCCACAGTCTCTGACGCCAACAATCGCCGGTTTTTCACCTTATTTTAATCGTGATTATAGTCGAGTGCTGAATATCGGGCCATCAGTAATAGTACCGGGTCGCTTTGCGCTCACCGAAACATCTTTGCGAACCCAGTAAGCTTACAACCAGGAAGTTAGACGTTGCCAAAGTGATGGTGCGTTGCTTGGAATGACCGCAGGTACTTCTGCCACTGTTGGCTGGCTAGGTGCCACCGCCACATTGGCATTCGCGTCAGGACTAATTTGTTCGCCGATGACAACCAGCCGGTTGAGGGTGGTGCCGGGAGGATCACAGGTAATGAGCGTCGCAGTATCGGGCTTATCGGTCGGGCCTAACACCTCGATTGCTGTTGGTTTAACTATTCTTTTGTCATAGATTTTGTAGGCGTAGCGGGTACCATCTTTGGTGAGGTAAAAAAGATCGCCTGGTTCAAGACGGCTTAAGAGCACAAAGGCAAACTTATATTTTCCTTCGTTAAAGATGTTGTTGCTGGAATGCCCAAACACAACCACATTACCCTCTTGGCCTGGCTGAGGCGTGTTATCGTAGTGCACTACACCGTCTTCTAGGGCATTTTGAATTGCTGATTCCTCGGTGGTGCCTAAATCATAGACGACCGGGATCTCGACGTTAATCTTTGGAATGATCACTTTTGGTATAGGATCAGAGACAGTTGTGGAATCACTGACGATAATTGGCGTCGATGAAACCGTTCGGCTGGGGGTTATAAACGGCGCGATAAACCGCTCGTTAAAAAAGCCCATCAGCATAATAACGATAACAATGCTGCCGACGCCCAAACCAAAAAGCAAAGACTTCACGTGCTGTGTAGCTTTTGGGCTGGGTCGTGTTTTAACCTTTTGCAGGAGCTGCTTGCGGATTTCGGCGACAGTTTTTAAATCTTCCAAGCGAGATTTTTTGGCTGGTACTGGCATGCTGGAAACGAACTTTTCTTCGTGATAATAGCCTGGCTGGATAATGGGTTGAGGTTCGGGCGCGACGGGCGTATGTATAAGTTTGGCTTTCGAGTCGTTTGCCGGGCGCTGGTTCTGATAAAACTCACGCCAGACTTCGTGTTTCTCTTGGTCGCTCAAAGCCTGGTAGTACTCGTGCCATGCTGTCTGGATCTCAGTGGCAGATTTACCTGACTGACTCAAATCGTAAATATATTGCTGATGTTTAGAGCGATGTGTGCCTGCAGCTTGTGCTTCGGCTGATTCGCTGCCGGCATCAGGTTCCTGGGCGTATAAATTGGCCAATTTTTGGCGAATCAAATCGGCTGCAGCATTGTGCTCGCTCGTCTCATCGGGCGCGTTGTCTGACCCACCGGTTGCATTTTGAGGATTCATAATCTGCCTTAAGTATAGTACAATACACTCCGTTAAACCATCACCCAACAGGGGTAACGCCGGGGTGGCGGAATTGGTAGACGCGCTGGACTCAAAATCCAGTGGTAGCAATATCGTGAGGGTTCAAGTCCCTCCCCCGGCACCACATTAAATACCCGACCATTCCTGGTCGGTTATTTAATGAGGAGGGGAAGAAAGCCAACTGCTTGGCTTTCGTGGGACTTGAACGGCCGCAGCGATGTTTGCCGCTACTCGGCAAACCGCGAGGCGGGGTCGCGAGCGAAAAGCAAAGCTTTTCGACTTGTGACTCAAAAGTCCCTCCCCCGGCACCATATGATCCAGATATGCTAGATTCTAAGAGTCTAGTTTTATCTTTTGTGTGATGTTTTGAGACAGACGCCATTAACTTTGACCGATTATGGAGCTATACTGTCTGAATATGGATTTTTCTGTGGTTAGTTACCTTGATAAAGTAACAAGTTTAAGAATACGAACACTACAGGAAGCGCTCTCTGAAATTACCGGTTCAAAGTCGGCCCTGGCCTCCTGGGAGCCGCATCTTACCCTGGGGGATGGTATTAGCATTGATGAAAAAGACCTTACTACTCTTTTAGATTTGTGTGCACGTATTGCTAAAGTCGTGCAACCCTTTCAAATTCATCTTTCGGGGTTCGGTAGTGTTGAATCCCGGCTAAGTGGTGTTGGTGAAGTTTCTACAAAGTATGCAATATGGGTAAATGTCGTTCCAGATCCTGGGCTATTGAGCGTCGTAAATGAATGGTCCAGAGCTTCTAGCAACTTTCGTAAGTGGTACCGAATGCCGGTGCCCTATCACCCACACGTAACACTTGCCTTTCGCGATCTCGACAAAGAAGGTTTTTATGGGGGGTTGAGATACCTTCAAGACAAAAAGTGTGACTTATTCACCGATATCACTAATTTCTCTATAGTCCAAAGACTTAAGAACACGGATGCTGAATATCGACGGTTTGAGCTTGGTTCATAACAAGCTGGTTGCAACAGCTTCCAAAGTTTTACTCGGGTTTTGTAGCCACCAAACAGCGGCTTTGGCAGCCGTGCTGACTCGCCAGGCTTCTTCCAGGTCACTTGGCGCGTCTGTAGTAATGATCTTTCCCTGATAAGCCAGCACGAAATGATCAAGGTGCTTCAGTAGCAGAGCCGTCTTGGTTTTGGTAGAAAAGTCGTGCAACGCTTGCGCTAATCGAATAAGGTCCATATCAAACGTTATGGCCACAGGCTGTTTCGTGTTTTTGAATAGTTTCTGCAGATCGGCCATGGTGAGCGCTAAAAGTGTATTTTCGCGTTGCACTAAACCGTCGGCGAATCCCAAGCAATAGTCGACAGTATCTTTCCCTACTGTTACTTGTCCTGAGTATTTCCGCAAAAACGACTCTAAAACTATGGCCGTTTCGCTATTGCGGCCAAAATCACCCGCTAGTAGCACGCCATCTGCCCAGGCGGCATGATCGAGCCATTCGGCGAGGGCGCTCTTGGCAAAACTGCCGCTGGGTGTATTGGGTGCGTAATCAATCGTATCCAAGAGCTTGCCCACGACTCCCTTGACTGCCAGTGGTAATAGCACTCGCGTCAAGCCCACCCCGCTGGCTAGGGCGGTCTGATAGGCTTCTGCAGGGGCAGCAAAGCCATGTGCATTACCACCGATAATTAAAATTTTACCGGCAAGCTGTCTATTCTCTGGGCGGCTCCAGAGCAGATCCGGAAAAAGCGGTGAATCTTTAGTCTGCTTGCGCCAAAATGGATGGTCCATAGCGCTAACTATACAATGCATTCACTTGTTTGAAAAATATGGTAAAGTATATTCCAAGATGATAACCGCCAAGCAAATTGCTCGGGAGTGGCTAAGTGGAGAAGATCTCTACCAGTGGCGCCGCGGTGACGACGGTAAGTTTCCAATAGAAGATGATGTAGCCAGGCTATATCACGGTCCAGAAGCCGGAGGCTGGGATGTGATGTTTGCAAATTGCTGGTCTGGGTTTGCGGCTTTTCGAGATGGGGGACAGCCAGCGCTCGCCTATCAAAAGCTCGGTAAACTCGCCGCCACCGCGCGAGCCTTTGAGGTGACCGTTAACGTTGCCGCTGCTCCAGAACTGCCACATGAGGCATTTGATGCTGCCAATCGCGGCTCATGGCTAACGTTGCTAACCGAGGGCAACGGTCATCGCCCGAACAATGAATGGCGGCAGGCGGACTTTTCGTCTACGCAAGCTGGTGCGTTAATTGATGCCCTTCATTTGCCGCTGGAGCCAGACCAACCGCTTGAGCCAAAGCTATTTGAAGCCGCCGATGAGCTTAAGTTGGTGACCTTTGATATGCTGGTTGGCTATACCGAAACGATTAACCCTCAGCTCGTGCCGCGGCCAGGTGTTCCCAGCGGCGAAATCCTGCCGTGGATTGAATTGCGATTTATACCAACCGCTGATCATTCGTAAGCCGTATACTTGTCGTGTTTGCCCTTAGCTTTGTCGACTGGATATTTTGCTTCGTTCTTGGTCATTTTATGGTCAAAAGCTTCGGGCAGGTCTATCTTGAGGTAATGGCTGATAAGCAGCACCCAATACAGGACATCGACGAGTTCTTCGGCAACATCGGCTTTGTGTTCTTGTAAGTAGGTATCAATTTCGGATTGATTTTTCCACTGGAAATGTTCCAAAAGTTCAGCTGCCTCCAAAGACAGCGAGATAGCCAAGTCTTTGGGATTATGAAACTGCGACCAATCTCGCTCCTCGATAAATCGAATAACGCGCTGTAGCTCGGTGTCCATGGTTATTTCTTCCAGTCACCTGATGCGCGACGATTTCGAGGAGATTTTGTGTGCCAATCGTGAGGGTTAGCAGAGCGGATTTCTGCCTGAAGTAATTTGGCCGATTTGGTATATAGTTTTGTTTTGCCAACATGATCACGCATTTCTTGCCACTCCGATCGTATCTCATGACCTATAAGTGCCTGTTCGGCCAAGTCAAGATCAACGTCAATGTTATCTGCGTCTTTAACAATCTTTGATTCTATCGACTCTCTTTTCTCATATTCCTGGATGATGTCTATAAACTCTTGCTCGAGTGATGTGTCTTCAAGTATGTCCTGAATGGCCATATCTTCGTTTCTCGTGACGTATTGGCGAGCAAGGTAATCGACATCACCAGTACGACTTTCGGCGACATCATGCACGAGTGCCATCTTCATGATTTTTTCGATATCGCCTTTCTTCTCGCGTGCGGCAATCAAGAGTGCCAGCCAGATTACTCGGTAATGGTGTTCGGTGAGGCTTTGTACATTAAACATATGAAAACGGTGCCATTGCCTTGGTATAAAACGCATGGCTCCAACCTCAAATAAGAACTCAACATCCCTCTTCATGGCTTCATTTTAGCACGCTGTTAATAAGCTCAATGTATTTCTTTGGGTAGTGCCACATGTCGTCATGCTCTCCGGGAAATTCGTGAAATTCGTAATGTTGGGCTTGGGGTAAGATGTTGGCAATATCAGGAGAACAGAACGGATCATGCTTGTTACGAATGAGTGCTATCTTTTGGCCGTGACTTGGTTCTGGAAAACCTAAAATCTTATGAGATTTGTACATACGCACCGTGCGTGGAGCGGTAGTTAAAAAATAACGGCCATTGTGACCAGTTTTGGCCGATAGGCGCTTCATGTTCTTCACTTCTTTATGATGCCCATAGTCGCGCTTAATCTTTTGGATAAGACTTTTGGCAACATGTTTACCCGGCCAATATGGTGGGTCTACCAGAATAACAAGTTTGGCGTTATGCTTTTTGGGCACGAGCAAACAGCCGCCGGAATGGGCAATAAAAACATCTGCGCGCGACTTAAACCGAGTGTTAATGTAGCCGGCTTCCCGTAACTCACGACGCAAAACTCGTCCGATAGCTCGGCCTTCAGCAAAGCCGTAGAGCGTATAGACTTTTGGTTTAGGCTGCCAGTCGCTCATGTCGCTCTAAGCTCATTTTTATAATCTGGTCATTTTTATCAAAAGTAAATTCTGCGGTAACGGCAAAATCATTAAGCAACATTGGCAGCCAATACATGTCATCCGGCCACATATCGGTGTATGGTACGGCACTATGCTTAAACCAGGCCGGCTTCATTTCTTCTGATTCTTTTGGCTCGCCATGCCATTTTCGACAAACAAAAACATGAACTTTCATTGGCTCTACGCCGTCATGTTCCGGAAAATGAAAGATATGAATCGCTTGCTTGGTAAACTGGAGCGGCGTCACCCCAATCTCTTCCTGGCACTCACGGCTCGCTGCAGCCTCAATGCTTTCACCTGGTTCTACCTTGCCACCTACGCCGTTCCAGCGCCCTTGTCCCCAGCCACGCTTCTTCATTGCTAGCAATACTTCACCTTCTCGCAGCAAAAAAAGAAGGGTCAGATCTTTCATGCTTCAAGCTCGATACTTACCGGACAGTGGTCACTGCCCATGATGTCGGCATGGATGGTGGCGGCTTTGAGCCTCGGCTTTAGTGAGTCAGAAATTAAAAAATAATCGATACGCCAGCCGACATTGCGCGCCCTGGCATTGGCCCAATGGGTCCACCAGGTGTAGTGGCCGTTGCCTTTGGTAAATTCGCGAAAGGTATCAATAAAACCAGCGGCCAGCCAATTGTCAAAGCCGTTGCGCTCTTCTGTAGTAAAACCCTTTTTGCCGATGTTCGGTTTGGGATTAGCCAGATCATCTTCAGTGTGAGCGACGTTCATGTCGCCGTTGTAGATGACCGGCTTTTTCTGCTGCAAGTCGTTGCAGTACAGCATCATGGCCTTGTCCCAATCTTGGCGGAGTGGAATGCGTGACAGATCGTCTTTAGCGTTGGGGGTGTAGCATGTCACTACGTAAAAATCATCGAACTCGGCGGCAATCACCCTGCCCTCCTGGTTGGCATTGCCGTAGCCGTCGCTGTCTAAGCCTGCGGCCTTCACGAATTGCTCCGGGATGTCATTAATAATCGTGAGTGGCTTGATCTTTGTGAATATTGCTGTGCCGGAATAGCCTTTTTTGTTTTGTGAAGAATTCCAGTATTCTTCATACCCGGTCAGGTCAATTTCAGCCTGCCCTTGCTCGGCCTTAGTCTCTTGCAGGCAGAGAATGTCGGGCTGATGTTTGGCGATAAATTCCTGAATAGTCCCCTTTTTGACGACTGCGCGAATACCATTGACGTTCCATGAGTAGATTTTCATACGACTAGTGTAGCATTTCTGTCAGGCGATTTTCTGCTACACTAAATGCCAGTGTATAAGCGCATTCTATTAAAACTTTCGGGCGAACAGCTGGCTGGCAAGCACGAGTCCGGCATTGACCCAGACATTGCGCATTATTTAGCTTATGAAATCAAAAGTGCGCTACAGACTGGTTGTCAGATTGTAGTGGTTGTGGGTGGTGGGAATCTCGTGCGCGGCAGCCAAGCAGCCGGTCATGGCATTAGGCGAGTGACGGCCGATCAAATGGGTATGCTATCAGGCTTGATTAACGCCATGGCCTTGACAGATATTTTTGAATCGGAAGACTTGCCGACTCGTTGTTTGAGCATGGTGTTCGCTAATCAAGTTGCTGAACCATATTCGTATCGCCTGGCCGAGAAGCATCTGCAAAACAAACGCGTGGTCGTGGTTGCGGGTGGTATTGCTCGTCCCTACTTTACACACGATACGGCTGGGGTGAGTATTGCATTGGAACTCGACTGTGAAGTTATGATTAAGGCCAGCAAGGTCGAAGGCGTCTACGACAAAGATCCCGAGCAATTTACAGATGCGAAGTTGCTGCAAACAGTTGGGTTTGATGAAGCACTCAGCAACACCGCAATTAAAGTCATGGACAAAGCTGCAATTGGCCTGGCTATGGAGCAGCACATGCCGCTCTTAGTTTTTGATGCATTTAAGCCTGGTAACCTCACCCGGCTGGTAAGTGGTGATACTATAGGAACCAAGATCAGCTAGACTTCGAGCGACTCTCCAATAGCCAAATGTTTGTAATCGATGCCATATTTTTGGGCATGTATGCCGAGCCAACGATCTTGCGAGTCATTGCCAGCTTCACTACTCAAGAAATCATGAACGGCAATGGCTATCTTGGGCTTACGATTTACCATATAGTCCATTTGATCACTTGTTTTTGACCAAGGCCCACTGGTTGGGACAGCCAGTACACTACAGGCAGGCACATCAGGGTGGTCTAGTGAGTCGCCGCCGTAGAACAAAGTGTCGTTAATCGATACACCAATATTTTCAAACATCGGATAGTCTGGGTGGATAGTGGCATGCATTTCACCATAAAACTTTAAAGTAAATGGCTCTAACTTTATCTCATCTCCAGGATGACAAACAGTCGCTGCTTCAAGTTTTTCTTTTACTTGGGCTACAGAGAATATCTTCACTCCGGGATTGTTGGTAACAATGGCTTGAATTCGTTTTTCATCGAGATGATCAAAATGAACATGCGTGATAATAATCCCGACTACATTTGTCAGTTCTGGCAGCGACTGGCTAAACTCGCCAGGGTCAACAACGAGTCGATGTCCATCCTGTTCGACAACAAGACACGCATGCTCATATTTTGTGATTTTCATATATTAAAAATATAGCACTATTGGTAGCGACTAACTATGGGCCGCAAAAGAAAATGAAATGAGGAACAAAGTAATGTAGGTGATCTCATACACAAACATGTACTTGCGAAACCTGGGAATAAGCAATAGGCCGGCCATGACAAGTGAGGACAGTATAAAGACCCATAACATTGCTATGGCAATTGCTCCTAAGCCCAACCCTGTTAAAAGTAAAATTATACTGCTCGCCAGCATGCACACCCCAACCATACCTGCTGAAATGATATGAGTTATTAGTTGTTTCTGCCCTCTTGCTGGTACCCAGACAAATATCATTTCAAAAACAACGGCAACGGCAAGTACAGCGTAAAACATCTGAGGCATTTGGGTTTGAGGGCCTAGCCAAAGCCACAAAAATGCGTAATACAATGGATACAAAATGCTCATGACAATCGAGAAAGATATATACAGTTGTTTATCTAATGCTAGAGTCTCACTGATTGTTTTGCCCAACGAACCGTTAAGACCACGGGCTTTATGCAGAAGTCTAAAAATAATTGCAGCGAGTAAAGGTAGCACAAGCAGGTCAATGTACTGAACACCGTTTACCGGTTGAGATGGAATGAGATCTATCATAAATTATGGCGGAGAGAGAGGGATTCGAACCCTCGATGAGGTTGCCCCCATACCACCTTTCCAAGATGGCGCACTAGACCAACTATGCGATCTCTCCAGTGCTGTTGAACAAAAACTATTGTATCAAACAAATAGCCTAGACTTTTTTACAACTTGGATTTCTTGAAATGCTTTGCCTAAAAATCGTAGACTACGTATAGGAACTTACATAAGAGGTGCGTTACCTGCCAACAGGACGCACCTCTTCGTTACTAACCGTAAAAACATAAGGGTAATATAGAACAATCGTGGCGCTGCTCGAACTCAAAGAAATCAGTAAAATCTACGGCTTTGGTGATGCGACCACAATAGCACTTGATGAAGTTGACCTGTCGGTAGACAAAGGCGAGTTTGTGGCGGTGATGGGTCCGAGTGGCTCTGGTAAGTCATCACTTATGAACATGATTGGCCTTTTGGACCGCCCGACCCATGGTACCTATCAGCTGGGCGGCCGTTCGGTCGCGCGGCTTAGACCCAATCAACGTGCCAAGGTGCGCCGTGACCGTGTAGGGTTTGTGTTCCAATCATTCAACTTACTGCCAAAAATAACCGCTCTTGAAAATGTTGCATTGCCGTTGATGTATAAAGGCGTCGGAACAACCCGGCGGCTCAAGCACGCATCGGCCATTTTGGGGCAAGTCGGGCTAGCCGACAAAGAATATTTTTTCCCCAAACAGCTAAGCGGTGGCCAAATGCAGCGAGTGGCAATTGCACGAGCGCTGGTGAACAATCCTGACATTATTATTGCCGGCGAACCAACCGGTAACCTAGATAGCGAAAGTAGCCGTTTGGTCATGGAGTTGCTGGGCGAGATCCATGCTCTTGGTCACACAATTCTACTCGTGACTCATAATCCAGAGTTAACGCGCTATGTAACCCGCGTGGTGTATATGCACGATGGTCAGATTGTCTATGACGAACAGACGGCAATTGGTGAGGTGCCCAAACTAGCCCGCCGCGCTAGCTTGCTGCTGCAGCGACGAACTGCCGAAGATGACTACGCAGGCGTCTCAGCTTTGATGGGAATTGACAACGAAAAGCCCAAAAAGACCAAACGAACAAAGCGACGTACTGCTCGCCGCAAGCCCGTGCGAGCCCATAAGCAAGCCAGAAAGATTAAGCGATGATGTGGCGAGACATTAAGCTCGCAATCCGTACTATGCGCAGTGCCAAGTGGCGCAGCCTGATGACAATGACAGGTATCATTCTGGGCATTGTATCGGTAGTAACGACGCTGAGCCTGGGTGAAGGCATAAAACGACAAGTATTAAAACAAGTAGCTTCACAAGGCAGTGATCTAATTACGGTTCGACCCGGGAACTTTTTGCAACGTAATCAGGATGGTCAAATCTCTGGCATTAGTGGAGTTGAAAAGCTGCGCTTCCCCGCCGGTAGTTTAAGTGATCAAGACCTTGAACTTATAAATGGGGCTCCTGGTATTGGTGAGATTGCCCCAATTCTTTCGTTAGACAGTGGAGTAAGTTATGATGGCCAGGCCTATCAGGGTGGTACGCTGATTGCCACATCCAATAACTTTTTGGAAGTCATTGGCAAATCAATGGCGCACGGCACTTTCTTTGAAACGCGTGATAGGGATCGTCGGGTAGCGGTGATTGGCCGCACGGTCGCAGAAGAACTGTTTAAAGAAAATGTGCCAATTGGTCGCTCCATCGAGATTCGCGGTAAGGAATATGTCGTCAAAGGCGTGGTTGATGATTTCCCTGCTCCGCTGCTTGGCTTGACGCCAGATTATAACCGGACAGTGTTTATTCCCTACAGCTTGGGACAGCAGCTTGATAGTGGCCGACTGTTAGCTATGGTGCTGGTTCGACCATCTGCCAGTTCTTCGAGTAGTGAACTGATTAAGACACTCAGCGACCGGTTGTTCCAGGCTCATGGTAATCAGGCCGATTTTACGGTGCTGGGTCAAGACGAAAACTTGCGAATCATTGATGTTATCGTTGACCTCTTTTCATCATTTATTGCCGGAGTGGCTGCGCTATCACTGTTAATCGGCGGTATCGGCATTATGAATATTATGACAGTACTGGTTGGTGAACGGACCAGAGAAATTGGCATCAGAAAAGCCATCGGAGCGACCAATCGCCAGATTGCTAGTCAATTTTTTGCAGAAGCACTGCTGTTATCCCTTGTCGGCGGACTGCTGGGGATCGGACTTGCTGGTATCGTTAACTTGAGTCTCTTAGCCCTCACGCACTTGCAGCCAGTCATTACTTGGCAAATGCTGGCGCTAGCTGGTGGTGTCTCGCTAGGCATTGGCATTGTGTTTGGCTTGGCGCCAGCCATTCGGGCTGCCAGAAAAGATCCGATCGAATCACTACGCTATGAATAGCGATACAATTGCTGCGGCACCGGACACACTCATGAGTGCCACAACTAGCCAGCCAATCACTGTTGTAAACCGATGATTCACCCACTCGCCCATAACTTTTTTGTTACTGCTAATTAGTACAATTGGTATGAGCACAAGCGGCGCCACAATGCCATTGAAAACCGCAGAGTATATCAAGGCTTTGATAGGGTCAAGGCCGATGAAATTAATTGATAAGCCAATCAGCATCGAAAAGATAATTGTGCCGTAAAAGGCGTGTGCCTGGTTGAGCTTGCTGTTTAGCCCGCCCTTCCAGCCAAAACTTTCGGCCAGTGCGTACGAGCTTGAGCCAGCTAAAACCGGTATGGCTAATAGCCCGGTGCCAATAATGCCGATAGCAAACAAGTAATAGGTTGCTTCGCCGGCGAATGGCCGCAAAGCTTCAGCGGCTTGGGAGGCCGAAACAATCTCTGTTATGCCGTTTTTGTATAGCAACGCACCACAGGCGGCAATAATAAAGAACATAACAACATTAGACAGTAGCATGCCACTCCACACGTCTATCCGCATATTTTTGATAGCGGTTTTATCGGTGCCTTCCCTAGATGCAATTGAGACTTTACCGTCTGATATTTCCTGTTCAACTTCTTGTGATGTCTGCCAGAAGAACAAATACGGTGAAATGGTTGTACCAAGGATGGCACAGATTAACAGTATCTGGTCTTTGCCGAGCGATAACGAAGGCACGACGGCCCCGCGCATAATCTCACTCCAATTAAGACGCGCTAAAATTGCCGACGCAATATACGACAGCAAGACAAGCGCCAGCCATTTTAAGTATTTGGCGTAGCGTTTATATGGTGTCAGGACTTGCAGCAGCAAACTAAATGCCGAAAAGCCAATGACAATAGTGTAAAAGTTCCAGCCAGGCCATATGAGCTGAACGGCTTTGGCCATAGCCCCCAGGTCGGCACCGATATTAAAAGCGTTGGCGGCAAAGAGCAGCAAACTCGAGGTATATAATAGTCGCTTTGAAAAATGTCGACGAATGTTCCCGGCTAATCCCCGGCCGGTGACCATGCCGATTCGGGCGCACATCTCCTGGACGATGGCCATCAGCGGAAATGTAAAAGTCGCCAGCCACAATAACTGGAATCCATACTTGGCACCAGCTTGTGAATACGTCGCTATACCTGATGGATCGTCATCAGAAGCACCGGTAGTCAAACCAGGGCCCAATGTATTCCAATAGTCCTCGGCTCGCTTTACTGATTTTGTCACCTGCTCTGTCGGCAGTGTATTGACCATCTTTTCAGTCGCGACAATAGTCCGATCCATCATTTTGGCCGGTAATTCGACCGTTTTGGTGATGAAGTCCTTTTGAGCCATGTTGTTTATGCTTTTAAGCCTTTGATTGCTAGTGTAGCACAGTTCTAGTAACCTATAGCTAAACATGATCTATATTTTGCTGCTTGTGGGTGTTGTGCTGTTGTTGTCGGCTTATGCTGGTATTTCGGGCGCGCCATGGGTGCCAGCCTTCCATAGGGATCTTCATAAGGTTTTAGATGATACTCAGCTACAGCCAGGCCAGCTATGTATCGAGCTTGGTTCGGGTGATGGTCGCTTATTGCAGGCAGCGGCCAAACGGGGAGCCCATGTGATTGGCTACGAAATTAACCCCCTGCTCTTTTTAATATGTTGGTTGCGACTTATGCCTTACCGAAAACACTCAAAAATCTATTTAAAGAGTTTATGGGGAGCGGATTTAAGTAAAGCTGATGTCGTTTTGACCTTTTTAGTGCCTAGAACTATGCCGAAGCTGTACAAAAAAGCAGTGAAAGAGATGAAGCCAGGCGCTCTGCTTGTCAGTTATATTTTCGCTGTTCCGGATGCCAAGCCCCTTATAAGCCGGCACCATTGGTTTGTCTACCGTATTAAAAAATCGCGTTAAATACCGCGCTGCCGATACCGACAACTAAAAATACACCCAAGCAGCCAACAATAGTTCCTAGAACCAGACCGAGAGCATCTTCTAAAATAAGGCCTAAAGAGATAAGCACTACGCCGAGTGCCGGTAAAGTATCCAGTCCTGAAAATGGTGGTGCAATAAAGGCAGTAACAGTAAAGGCAATGATGATCAATCCGAGCAACGGTAACGCAAGACGACTGGTCGTTACATTCGTCAAACGCGGTTTGGAATATCGCTCAACAATTGCAATCTTTTTTACCAAGTACGGGATGCCTTTCTTGACAATTGTTTTGCTTAAAGGGCGCTTTTTCCATGAACTCGGCAGCCAGATACTGCGGCGGCCAACGACCATCTCGAGCGCCAATAAGGCTACGATAATTTCAAAAAAGTGACTAATTCCTCCGGTTGGTAATGGCATTGCCGGTAAAGCCATCAGCACAACGAATATGAC
>JAHBAU020000008.1 GCA_018499905.2 Candidatus Saccharimonadota bacterium
GGCATGATCGGTGCGGTCATCGGGCTCTATGCTGCCGGTACAATGAATATGTCACTGTCACAGATCAGGCAGCACTATACTCGCATGGCCGCCATACCAGAGACAAATTTTACCGTCGGCGACAAAGACGCGGTCATCAAGAAAATCGTTGAAGTGTTTCAAAGCGAGGCCGAACCCGACTTCCTTGATGGCGTTACATTCCAAATGAAAGATGGCAGCTGGATCAATGTTCGACCTAGTAACACCGAGCCAGTCCTCCGTCTCAATGCCGAAGCGCCAACAAAGGAGCAGCTTGACGATTTGGTGGGTAAAGTCCTCAGTTGCATAAATTCTTGAACAGACGTCAGAGCCAGAGTACGTAGCGTCCGAAAACAAATTGTAGCTTATTTTACTACTTTCTTTCTTCTATCTGTTAAAAGCACAAGCGTATAATAAATTTGCTATAATTAAAAAACAAACATGGTTCAATTTTCTATAAAGAAATCTACACCGGTAACAAGCTCTCAGAAAAACACAAAACGCTTTGGTTTCACAAAAATACCCAAGTGGTTACTTGCACTATTGTTTGTTGGCGTTGTGGTGCTGGCATATGGAGCCTTTCGATATGTCGACAAACCAGATCAACTAACAGAGGACACCACGCCAATTTCTCAAACCTCCACTAATCAAGATATTGATTTTTCACCGGCCACCGAAGAAGACAAGGCAGACATTGATAGCCGCAAAGCAGACCTCGGCAATACCACTCAGCCAACAACTCCCCCCAATACACTAAAAACTGTTACACCGGTTATCGTTGGGTCAAGCAACTCCCCAGTATCTGTTCGGTCATATGTTTCTGGCGTCATAGAAAGTGGTGGTATATGCACATTAACGCTGACTAATGGCATCTCAGCCTTAACGACTGAGGGCGAGGCCTCTGCAGGACCACAAACAACTGATTGCCCCGAACTCAGCATCGCTACAGTGTCGCCCGGCACCTGGAAAGCAACAATAAGCTATAAATCCACAACGTCTCAGGGGACCTCATCACAAGACTGGGAGATTACTCTTTAGTAAGCCTATGAAACGACTTGTCCTCTTTGCCCTTTCGCTTACCGCATCGCTCATCTTAGCCAATGGACTCGTCGGCAAGTCTTCAACCGTATCGGCGGTAACTGCTGCTGACTGGAAGCCCGGAAGAATTATTGACGATGGTATATTTTTCAATGCACATTCTATGGATGCTGGCACCATTCAGGCATTTTTAAATGCCAAGGTGCCTGTCTGCGACTCAAATGGCGACCAGCCTTACCCTGGTTACGCGAATCGTCGGGCTTACTCAGCGGCTAACGGCGTTTCAACCCCATTCACTTGTCTCAAAGAATACTCGCAAAATACGCCAACAATGAATGCCAACGCCTACTGCAGTAGCACCTACTCTGGCGGTACCAAAACGGCCGCACAAATAATAAAAGATGTGTCTGTGGCCTGCTCTATCAATCCGCAAGTCCTCCTGGTCTTATTACAGAAAGAGCAAGGGCTCGTCACTGACGACTGGCCGTGGCCAATCCAATACACAAAGGCGACAGGGTTTTCTTGTCCCGATACTGCCCCGTGCGACCCATCATTTGCCGGCTTTTTTTATCAGGTCTATTACGCCGCCCGACAATTTCAGCGCTACGCGAAAGAGCCAAATAGCTTCAACTACCGAACTGGACAGAATAACTTTATTTCATACCAGGCTAATAACCCTGGGTGCGGAGGTACCACCGTTTATATCGAAAATCAGGCGACTGCCGGACTATATAACTACACGCCATATCAGCCAAATCAGGCCGCACTCAACAACCTCTATGGTACTGGGGATGGCTGTAGCGCCTATGGTAATCGAAACTTTTGGCGAATGTTCAGTGACTGGTTCGGCTCAACAAGAGGGCTGGACTACTCGTGGCAGTTTGCGGGTATGCAGTTCTCAACCGGTTCTTCAAATGTTATGGGAGGAACCAAAGTTACAATTAATGTTGTCGCCAAGAATACCGGCAATCAGTCCTGGTCAAATAGCAACTTTCCCGTCAGATTAGCTACTTTTGCCCCAAGTAATCATGCCAGTGCACTTTATGATTCAACTTGGGTAAATAACGCTCGTCCAGCAACAGTATCCCCGGCAATTGTTCTTCCAGGTGAACACGCAAACTTTACTTTTGTGGTTAATGTGCCTGACATGGGTGGGACCTATTTCGAAAGGTTTAATTTGGTAGCCGAAGGTGCCACCTGGTTCCCTGACATAGATTTTGGAATAACCCTCAACGTCACCAAACCACAATACAAATGGCAGATGGTCTCTCAAGCTTCTTCCAATGGCTTCAGGCTGACGCCGGGGGCTACCAGCCAGTTCACGCTTGTCGTCAGGAACACCGGAAATGTCACCTGGAATCACAATACCAATCCGGTTCGACTTGCAACCTGGGCACCTTCGTACAGATCAAGTCCCTTCTACGACCCTTCTTGGCCAGGAGAGTTTCGAGCAGCTAATCTACAAGACGGTGATGGCTTGGTAGCACCGGGTGAAACAGCGAGCTTTGTATTCAATGTCCGCGCACCAACAACACCTGGTTTTTATGTTGAGCGCTACAATATTGTGTCGGAAGGTAAGGCTTGGTTTGACGATCCGTGGATGGAGTTTCAAGTTAATGTTGGCAATTTCTATACATGGCAAATGGTGTCGCAATCATCGAGTACCGGCTCATTTGCACTAAGTCCCGGCAGTACAGCAACGATAACTTTAACGGCTCGCAACACTGGCAACACAACATGGAATAACTCATCAACGCCAGCGCGACTTGCAACCTGGGCACCTTCATACCGGACTAGTAGTTTCTATGATTCATCATGGCCAGGTCAATTCCGGGCCGCCACACTCACCCAGTCAACCGTCGCGCCGAATGGCACAGGAACGTTTGTCTTTACAGTACGCGCCCCTTCGACCCCGGGATTCTATGTGGAAAGGTTTAACTTGGTTGCTGAAGGAATCAAATGGTTCGATGACCCATGGATGGAATTCAATTTCCTCGTGCAATAGCCACTAGCGTCACTCAGTTTGTTGCCGTATTTACACACTTAAAATAAGCTCTTTAATCTGTTACTATAGACTAGATATGGACAAAAAAGCCAAGATATATATTGCCGGACATAACGGACTTGTGGGGAGCGCCATTTATCGCAATCTTCAGGCCGCCGGATATACAAATTTCATACTAAAAACCCACAATGAGCTAGACCTCACCGACCAGGCGGCTACCGAGGCCTTCTTTGCGTCCGAAAAACCTGAATATGTATTCCTGGCTGCTGCAAAGGTTGGCGGCATTATGGCCAACAACACCTACCGAGCCGACTTTATTCACAAGAATTTACAGATACAATCAAATGTCATTGGTTCGAGCTATACCCACGGTGTCAAAAAACTATTATTTCTTGGCAGTAGCTGCATTTACCCCAAATTGGCAGACCAGCCTATGCGCGAAGATTCGCTGCTGACTAGCGATCTTGAATATACCAATGAGCCCTATGCCATTGCCAAAATTGCTGGCATTAAGCTTATTGAAAGTTTTAACATTCAGTTCGGCACAAATTACCTATCTGTTATGCCCACCAACCTGTACGGCATTAACGACAACTTTGATCTGGACAAATCACACGTCCTACCAGCCATGATTCGAAAAATGTTTTTGGCTCAGTGGCTCAAAACAAAAGATATGCCTGCTATCATCAAAAATCTTGGGCTGGAAGGCTCCGATGAACAAACAATCTTAGACAAGCTTGCTGGTTACGGCATTCACAAAACTGCCGACAATGTAACGCTCAGCCTCTGGGGAACCGGTAAGCCTTTCCGCGAATTTCTGCATGTTGACGACATGGCAGCAGCTTGCGTATTCGTAATGGAAAAAGTTAATTTCAAAGATGTTGCCGGTAGTGGTCCAGAGATAAAAAACACCCACATCAATGTTGGCACAGGCGAGGATCTCAGCATCCACGACCTTGCCCATCTCGTTAAAGAACTTGTTGGGTTTGAAGGTAGCATTGACTTTGATAGTTCCAAACCAGATGGAACACCCAGGAAGTTGCTCAGCGTCGATAAATTACATGGCCTAGGCTGGAAACATACAATTGAACTACGAGAAGGTATCGGTCGCACGATTGACTGGTACAAGGATAACGTAATTAATGCGTAATCAAAGCGCGGTTTCTATCCAAGCCGGGCGACGCGCCAGCCTAAATATTAAGGAATTGTGGTCGTATCGTGAACTATTCCTCTTCTTTGCCTGGCGAGACATAAAGGTTCGCTACAAGCAGACTGCTCTGGGAGCTGGCTGGGCAATCCTGCAGCCCTTCTTAGCGACCGGTGTATTTACACTGTTTTTTAATCGTGTTGCAGGCATCAGCTCGGGTTCAGCGACTATCCCCTACCCAGTCTTTGCGTATCTGGGGCTTATGTACTGGAACTGCTTCTCTGGGTCTTTAAGTACGGTCAGCAACTCGCTCGTTTCTGCACAAGGCTTGATAACAAAAATCTACTTTCCTCGGCTAATCCCACCTTTGGCTGCGGTTGCGCTGAGCGTTGTTGATTTCTTCTTTGCTGGGGTTGCTTTTATCGCCATACTGATTGCATTCAAAGTACAGCCTGACATTTTAGGCCTGTTGATGATTCTGCCAAGTTTGGTTCTGATAGTTCTTGGGGCATTTGGTCTGGGCGTATTTTTCGCCGCTTTGAATGTGAAATATCGCGATGTTCGTTCGGCATTGCCATTTATTACACAGATTCTTTTATTTGTAACACCAGTTATCTACCCCATTAGTCTTATACCGGAACGGTTTCGCATTTATGCATACCTAAACCCTGCTGCGGGAGCAATCAGCGCAGTACGAGCCGCATTTTTTGATCAGCCGATCAACTGGGCCGGCTTTGGATTATCTGTGCTTGGGGCAGTCATCATGATTGTATTTGGGCTCTGGTATTTTAGACGAACAGAAAAGAACTTTGTGGATGTTATATGAGCAAAAAAGATAGTTCCTCGTTGCCAGCAATTGAAGTTACGGGTATCAGCAAATGCTATACCATTAATCATAAGAATAAGGCGAGCTATAGCACCCTCAAGGACGATCTGGCAAACATAGTTCGCGCGCCACTTGGTAAAAAAATTGAGAGTACGGAAGAAAAATTCTGGGCGCTCAAGAATGTTAGTTTTGAAGTACCAAAGGGCGAAATTTTTGGCGTCATTGGCAAAAATGGTTCTGGTAAATCAACACTCCTCAAAATTCTGTCGCGTATCGTCGACCCCACAGAAGGTTCAATTAAAATTCGCGGACGGGTTGCCAGCCTCCTAGAAGTCGGAACGGGCTTTCACCCAGAGCTAACCGGCCGTGAGAATATATATTTCAACGGCTCTATGCTAGGGATGAGTCGCCAGGAAATAACGTCAAAGTTTCAAGAGATAGTCGATTTTTCTGAGATTGAAAAATTTATTGATACCCCGGTTAAGTTTTACTCGTCGGGTATGTACGTACGCTTGGCCTTTGCTGTCGCGGCGCATCTTGACCCAGAAATTCTTATTCTTGACGAGGTACTGGCTGTCGGTGATGCCGCCTTTCAGCAAAAATCAATGAAGAAAATCCTGAGTACGATGACCGAAGGTAGAACAGTACTGTTTGTCAGTCACAGCATGGGGGCCATCCGTCAGCTTTGCACCAAAGGGGTGCTCCTCAAAGAAGGTACGGTTGAAGCCAGCGGCAGCATTGGCGCTATCACCGACCGCTACCTACTAGAAACTATGAACGAAGGCGAAGAAGCAACGAGTGAGCTGAGTCCAACCTGGGTAAATAACGGCTCGGTTGATAGCGAGTGGTTTGTACCAGAAGAAATATCACTAGTTGATGCTGATCAAAAACCCTTAAAAGGTGTGGCCGATCGCAATGAGGACGCTTGGGTTAGCATAAAAGGCACCATTAAGAAAACCGATCCAGCCTTTACACTTGGTTACGCGCTCTGGGACAAAGACTCACGCAACATGCTCTACATGTCCTTAGCGACAGATGGTAGCCAGAAAGATTGGCCAAAATTTAATAAAGGCCCGGTGCAAATCCTTGGCAAAATTCCACGTCGACTGTTGAATACAGGCAACTACCGAGTAACGGTCGTTGACGCGCTGTTTCAAAAATACTGGATTCATGATCCCGAAGCAAGCCCCATGCGAGTTGGGCTAAAAGTTGATGGCAAGTACACGTCGTCACCCTATTGGCTTGATAATAGGGGCGGCATTATTGCACCAGAAATTACTGATTGGAAAAACGCCTAAACCCTCTGTCTATTTCTTAGCTGAACGAGGCTTTTTAGATTTTGCCTTGGCAAATATGGTTACTGGTTGCATTGTTTCAATTGAGTGACTGGCAATCTTTGGGGTCTTTGCTTGATAACGCTTCATATCCGCAACTTCGTCCATAGCCTTCGGTGAAACAAACGGCGGCGTTCCAATCATTATTGGTGAGCCGTCATATGAGCTTATGATGTAGGTAAGCAGGTAGTGGGGAAAATTATCGAGCGTAAGTTCAACTTCTTTGATTTTTAGTTTTGCAAAATCCTTGTTATTAACAAGTATGAGGTTGGTTTTGGTAACAAAGGCCAGTGAGTAGCCCTTCTTTTTCCCAAGCTTAAGTTGAGAGAGCGCTGAGGCGCCAAAATACTGACCCGGCGACTGAACTGCCTCAACATGTGGCGGTATACTAGGATTAAATTCAATGACGACCACCCGTGGTAAATGCTCTTTGAGCGATTCAAAGATGTAGTAATCATCACTGTCAATATCTATTGATATGAGGTCAGGAACCTGACTGCCTATCTCTCTCGTCAGTATATTCTCAAGTGAGTTTTCACCGGCCGCTTCGACAAAGGCGGTTACAAACTTGACTTTATCAAATGCCTTGTACTCACGCTGGGCTTCATCACTTCGTTTCTTGTCACTCTCAATGAGCACCGCATGCCAGTCTTTATTGTGCCAAAGATCCCAGATATTACTTAGATATTTTCCATCCCAAGAACCAAACTCGACAGCAATCTTGCTTTTGGTACCAATACGTTTAAAAATCTCGGCTATAACACCGTCTTCACCCCATTGTGACGTCTCTGACTTGCGATATTTTTCTAAATCCATTCTGCGAGTATAACACACAATCGGTCACTGATTACGAAGTTAATTGTGTTATAATTTCTTGAGAATTACGGAGGGAAAACCATGTTCTTTAGAGACCGAGTTCAGAATGTCAAGCCAGGAGAAAAAGTACTCGAGATTGGGCCGGGGGGGACTCCGCACGAGCGAGCTGATGTTTTTTTAGACCTTGATCCCAAGCTCTTTAAAGATGAAACCGAAGCCCATTATCAACGAGGTGCGGCACCCAAGCTTAAAACCGACAAACCAATCGTGTACTACGATGGTAAGAAGTTCCCATTCAAAGATAAGGAATTTGATTACGTCATCTGCTCTCATGTCTTAGAGCATGTTGATGACATCGCCGCTTTTGTGAAAGAAATTTTTCGCATCACAAATAAGGGTTATTTTGAATTCCCTTCCATTTTGTACGACTACATCTACGACATTCCAGTACATCCAAACTTTGTACGTTTCGACAAAGAGACCAACACTCTGAGGTGGCTCAAAAAGGCCGACACTCATTTTGCAGAGTTTAAAGATGTACAGTATTTCTTCTTCAAATCCATCGAAAAAGGCCACGAGTGCCTGGTGCAAAGCCTTGAGCTCAGCATGATTCAAGGGTTTGAATGGACCAAGCCATTCACCGTCAAGAAGGCGACTTCCATTTCGCAATTAGTGCCGCCAATAAATAAAATTCAGAAGGCCCGCCAGCTTGCCCCACTTATCCCTCCTGCCCCGGCCGAACGACCCGTCGATCAAATTCCATTAGAAGTTTTGACGAGTGAATTAAAGCGCCGTGCCAAAAGACGTGCCCGCCGTCATGCCGGTCGCGTCGCGCGAAAATTAGGCGTAAGGAAATAGTTATGAAAAAAGCCTCGCACCGCCCACTAAACGACTACAGTACAAAAGAACTGCTTTCTGAATTAAAGAATCGGGCTAAACAGAAAAAAACTGTAGTCCCTGCCAAGCTTGGGATTGGAAAATCACGCGACCCTGCGGACATTTTTGAAGATCTGAGTCGTGACGCCGAGAAAGCTCTTGTGCAATCAATAGCCAGCAAAGGTCGCACCGGTACTTATCGCGACAACAGCATTAGCAACGAGGAGCGACTTGCTGAAAAAATGTGGTGGTGGCTGAGCGAGCAAGATCACGATAGCTCAAAGCATTGGGCTAATGTCTGGCTGGAAGCAAACCGAGCAGATGAGGTCGGCAAAAAGAACCTCTCTACACGTGAAGCGTGGCTTGAAAAAACCCTTAAAAAGATACCAAAAGGCAAAAAGATTCTTGATGCAGGTGCAGGTGAATTACAGTACAAACGCTTCTGCAAACACCTAGAATATGTAAGTCAGGATTTTGGACAGTACAACGGCGAGGGCAATACGGCTGGGTTACAAATGGGCAGCTGGGACAACTCTAAGCTTGATATCGTATCCGATATTGGCGACATCCCCGTTCCCGATAAATCCTTTGATGCAATCATGTGCATTGAAGTTTTTGAACACATACCCAAACCAATCGATGCCTTAAAGGAGTTTTCGCGCATCATGAAGCCAGGCGGTACAGTCATTATCACCACGCCATTTTGCGCCATGACACACTTCGCGCCGTACTTTTTTTATAATGGGTACAGCCGATATTTTTACGAGAAAATGTTGCCCGAATTTGGGTTCGAGATAAAAGAAATTACGTTTAACGGAAATTACTTTGAATATCTTGCCCAGGAAGTGCGTCGTATGGATGAGATGCGCGATCGTTATGCGTCTAAATCTGCCAAGCCAACACCATTCGACGCCATCATAACCCAGTGGATGTTACGACGACTCGAAGAAATGTCTAAAAAAGATACGGGTTCAAATGAACTGCTGGTACAGGGAGTGATGGTTGTAGGAGTCAAAAAATGATCGTCGTCCGGTTAATGGGCGGCCTTGGCAACCAGATGTTCCAATATGCCGCTGGGCTTAGCTTGGCGCATAAACACAAGACAAAACTTCGCATTGACCGCTCGTGGTTTGACCTGCACCGAGAGAATGTTGATGCGCCGCGCGATTATGAGCTTGATTGTTTTACCCTGCCTCAGGACTTTATTTCGCCAGATCAATATATAGAAATGACTGAGCAAACGAGTTTAAAAAGACGAGTGTTCCTCGCCACCAAAGCGGCAGCTAAACCAAAATTACGACTGTACACAGAACCCCATTATCATTTTGATTCAGGATTCTGGCGGCAGAAAGATAACGTTATCATAAGTGGGTTTTGGCAAAGTGAGCAGTATTTCGGAACCGCAGCCCCGAATATACAAAAAGCTTTCTCGTTCGCCAAAGCGCCGAGTGGAAAAAATAAGCAACTCGCCCAGCAGATTGCGGCGCTTGGCGCAAACAGTGTCTCGCTGCACGTCCGCCGAAGCGACTATGCGAATATCAAGACCACAAAAGAGACGCACGGCTTGATGGGCCTTGACTATTATCGAGAGGCGATCAAACTCATCGAAAAGAAAATTCAAAACCCCACCTTTTTCGTCATATCGGATGACCCTGAATGGTGCAAAAAGCATATTAAAATCAAGAAGCACGAAACTATCTACATCGACCATAACAAGGATGGCTGGAAAGACATGCAACTTATGTCCTTGTGTCAAAATCATATTATTGCCAACAGCAGCTTTAGCTGGTGGGGTGCATGGCTCGACCAATCACAAAAGAAAATCGTGATTGGCCCAAAGCGCTGGTTCGCCGATACGACCATCAATGTAAGTGATGTCTTACCAAAAGGCTGGAAAAAGCTATGAGCAAGCGGCCAAAAGTAACCGTTCTTATGAGTGTTTATAACTCAGAGGAATATTTGCATGAAGCAATTGACAGCATCCTTAACCAAACCTTCAAAGACTTTGAATTTTTAATTATTAATGACGGTTCAACCGACAAAAGTTTAAAGATTATTAAAAGTTATAAAGATACAAGAATTCGCCTTATCGATCGAGAAAACTGGGGCTTAACGCGCTCTCTCAATCAAGGGCTGGAAATAGCCAAGGGTGAGTACATTGCACGACAGGACTCCGACGATGCATCAGTTCCAGAACGGCTAGAAAAAGAAGTTGCTTATCTTGACGCACACCCGCAGGCCGGCATGGTAGGTAGTAACTACACCATTACAGACCTCAAAGGTAAACCAAAAGTAACGACAAATGTGTTTACGCATCCTGCCGACCTAAAACTTTGCCAAGTAACCTGTAATCAGTTCGGCCACGGCTCGGTCATGATGCGTAAAAGTGTTATCGACAAGGTTGGTGGATACGATGCAACTGTTGGATATGTCGAGGATTATGATTTATGGACTAGGATCAGCCGAGTCGCCGACATCGCCAATTTTGAAGAGCCACTATATCTCTACAAAAGTAACGACAAAGGCGTAAGTTTGCAGAACCAAGAGCTGCAGATCAAGCAAACCTTTGCGGTACGCGACAAAGCATTCAAGCATTTTCGTTCGCATCGCCGACAGTATCGCATTTACTCGTATCATCCAAGTGGGCAAGATTATCGTCGTCGCAAGTCAACGTTGTATCGCAATTTGGCGTATCTGTATCGTGAAGATGGCTCCATCATTCGGGCTGCGCAAATGTTGCTTGTAGCTATACTTTTCACTCCAAAAAATAAACGAAATTACCGACTGCTCGCCAAGACGCTGCTAAAACCCCGTGCACCGTCATGGGAGTTTGAATTCCTATGAAAAAGGGCGCACTTGCAGTAGACATTATCATCCCAACGTATAACGGACTGCCTTGGCTTGAAAAAACAGTGCGCAGTGTCCTTGATCAAACCTACAAAAACTTCACACTGTACATTATTGATGATGGATCAACCGACAAAACCGCTGCGTACGTGAAGGCCTTGAAGGATAAACGTGTTCGTTACTTACACAAGGCAAATGGCGGACAATCAACCGCAAGAAATGTCGGCATAAAAGCATCAACTTCTCCCCTTTTAGCATTTCTTGATTCTGATGACATTTGGTACCCAACAAAGCTCGAAAAACAGGTCGCCATCATGGAAAAAAAACCAAAGGTGGGTATGGTGTATGGTCATTATTATTTGATTGATGAAGCCGATGAGATTATTACGTACCTTCAGATATGGAAACGGGGTCGCATTTTTGATGATTTATTAAACGGCAACATCATTGCCGGAAGCGCCAGCATGGTTTTAATCCGCCGCGAAGTTTTCGATACACTCGGTTTGTTTAAAGAAGATTTTTTGATTGGCGAAGACTGGGAGATGTGGCTACGGATTGCAAATAGCTATGATATCGATTTTGTTCCAGAGATTATTGCAGGCCTTCGACATCGACATGATGGCATGCAGAAAAATTACAAAAAAATGGCTGACGGGCTTGTATACGCTTACGGCTACATTGTGCATGAATTCAGAATGAAAGGCTGGCGTAAACGTCGTTTTGCTAATGCGACACTGTACACAGCTACCGAACTGTATATGCGGGCCGGCTTTCGCACGAAAGCCAAGATAACATTATTAAAACTTTTTGCACAAAGCCCGAGTGCATTTTTTGCAAACGGCGGCTGGAAAATACACTACAGTACTAGTTTTTTTATGAAGGCCATATTTAGCACAAAGATTGTTCGGTATGCCACCTGGCAAGTCCGAAGAACCGAACGATATGCAGGCAGGTCGATAAAAGCTGTGTTGGGTCATAGTACCGAGCCGGGGGCAAAACAATGAGAAACAAGATAGACACTCCGGTTGATATTGTCATGCCAACATTTAATAGCATGCGTTGGCTGCCAAAAACCATTGAAAGTATTCTGTCGCAAACTCATCAAAACTGGAAACTGTACATTACCGATGATGGCTCATCGGATGATACAAAAAAATACATTCTTGGTCTTAAAGAGAAACGAATTCACTACATCTCTCAGCAGCACAAAGGTGCTGCTGCCGCTCGCAACTCAGGCATTACACAAGGTTCCTCGCCCTTTATTGCCTTTATTGACGCTGATGATATCTGGTATCCAACAAAGTTGGCCGATCAGCTCCAGCTCATGCAGCAAGATACAACTGTTGGGCTCGTTTATGGGCAGCATTACAATATTAACGATCAGGATATCATTACCTCAAGCCTCAAAATTGATAAACGAGGCGACTTGTTTGAAGAACTGTGCCACGGCAACTGTATTGCCGGTAGCGCCAGTATGGCAATGATTAGCCGCTCGATTGTTGACAAGGTTGGGGTGTTTCGCGAGGACTTGGTAAATGGCGAAGACTGGGAGTACTGGCTTCGCATTTCACAGCACTGCAAGATTGATTACGTACCAAAAATAATTGCTGCTATCCGACAACACGGCGACAGCGTACAATCCAATACCAAAAGAATGGCCGATGGACTCGTGCAAGCATTTGAAGTTATTACGAGCGAGTACACACTCACGCGCTCTCAACGTATTTACATCGCTTCGTATTGTTTATTCAACGCAGCAAAAGACTACTTTGCGTCCACACACTACCTGCTAGCGCGAAAAACCATCATTCGTTTGCTCAAAGAAAATCCACATGCCTTGTTTGAGCTAGATAACTGGACAGTTAAATTTGGGGTTGGCCCATATTACAAAATCCTGTTTTCTAACCCCTTCACTGACCTCCTTGGCAAACTGCTGAGACTTATCCAAAAGGCCTTGAGCAGGCTATTGGATTTTGGTTTTCGCGTTGTTCGGAAACTTACAAAAATAGTGCGAAGAGTATAGAAATCAGCTATGAAACTATCGGTAGTACTCCCAACATACAATGGCGCAAACTATCTTGCGCTGGCACTAGACAGTATTCTGACACAAACGTACACTGATTTTGAGTTACTGGTCATTAATGATGGATCAACCGACAAGACGGCTTCAATTCTTGCGGCATATGCCAAAAAGGACAAGCGGCTCCATGTGATAACCCAGCCGAACAAAGGCCTGGTAGCCAGCCTAAATCATGGCATTGAGCTCGCAAGCGGCGAGTATATTGCCCGGCATGACGATGACGATGTGTCGCACCCAGAACGCTTCATGAAACAAGTTGCATTCTTGGACTCGCACCCCGATGTAGCTATTGTTGGCAGCTCAATGAGTGTCATGGACGACGCAGGACAGGTCCTGCACAATCATGCTGTACTACTGCAAGATCCGGAACTGCGACACGAGTTATTGATTCGCTCCCCCTTCCCACACGGATCCGTCGTGTTTCGTAAATCAGCTGCGGTCAACGCTGGCTTGTACAATGGCGACACATGGCCCGCCGAGGACTATGATTTGTGGCTGAGGATGAGTCAGCAAGGTCAGCTGGCTAACATTGACGATTATTTGTATACCTACCGCGAAAATTCCAAAGGCATTTCATCAATGCGTCAACAAGAACAAGCCGAAAAAACAGCGGCAGTCCGCGCCCGTGCTTGGGAGCTGCGCCGTGTGCTACTGAATGCCAAACGTATTGATGTGTCAGCTTATTTAAAGCTTGATATGGGCGGCTTACGCATCAAGCGAATTTTGGATAACTACCGCCAGGTGCATCACAAGGCCTGGCAAAGCCGCGATTCATTTATTATGATAAGAAACTTTCGGCTGATTGCTGGCAGTCCTCGCCTTTACCGCGATACAGCTGGTAAAATAAAACGGAAGCTAAGGAAGAAAGTGGACGCTTGATGCCCGTGCCCGATATTACCATTGCCATTCCTACCTATAACCGCGAAGAAGTCCTCGTTAATACAATTCATGACGCGTTAAACCAAACTATAAAAAATATTGAAGTTTTGGTCATCGATCAAAGCCTTGCGCATAGCGCCGCTACCCAAAAAGCCCTGGATACGATTAGGGATAAAAGGTTCCGCTATTTCCAGGTTGACCCCCCATCGGTCACCGCTGCTCGTAATTTTGCCCTGCAACAGGCAACCGCGCCAATCATCATATTCCTAGATGATGATGTGAAGCTTGACCCCAGGTTTGCAGCGCAGCATTTGGCAATCTATACAGCCAGGCCCGAGGTGAGCGCAGCTGGCGGACGCGTAATGCAAGCCGGTTTTCCGGTACATAATGAAATTTTACATTTTGATGAGTATGCTTCGTCACGCGGTGTATTTACGTCACCTAAATCTGGTTACACCAATGCGTTTGCAGGCGGTAACTGCTCATTGCGCGTTGCAGATGCACTAAAAGTTGGGGGATTTGACACTCGGTACTATGGTAATGCCTTTCGTGAAGAAAGTGACATGTCACTCAAAATGACAGCCGCTGGCATGAAGATTTGGTACGAGCCCAAAGCTGAATTATTGCACCTGGCCGCTCCCTATGGCGGTAATCGAGTCAAAGGCCACATTTTTGACCGTGCTGTGTTTTATCGTAATGAATTATTCTTTACGCTTCGCTGGACAAAAGGCCGACGCTTGCGAGCCTTAAAAAGAAAATATCACGAGTACTGCTGGCAGGGCGGCAAACGGCTAAAGATCAAACGTTCAGTATTATTCTCAATGGGACTTATTGTCGCTTTGTGGCGTTTTGTATGGACAAAACAAACAATCGCTAAGGAGCGCGCGTGAGAATCGGCGTTGACGTACGGACCATGGAAGGCGGGGCTCAACACCGGGGAATCGGACGGTTTGCCACCAGTCTTATTGAAGCGATGTCTAAAATCGACACTAGGAACGACTACTATTTTTTTGTATCACACAAAAATGCGCAGCCGCCAGATTTTCAGCTAGCTAAGGGATTCAAGCAGTCTGCGCAGCATGGTGGCAAGCAAGGACTGCGGGGCATAAAGTATGTGCGCATCATATATGCCATGCCCAAAAAACTTGCTGTCGATACCTATGACCTGGACGTATTCTTTCAGCTTGACCCATTCATGCCAATTACGGCCCACACCACGCCCGTGGTTACCATGCTGTATGATTTGATTCCCTTTTTATTCCCCAAAACGTACCAGCACGTTCCTTTAAATGGCTACACACCCGGGCACTTTATCGGCTACACCCGATCAAAGATAAAGTGGAAGATCCTGACCCGTATGGTCGCTACCTTTGCTCAGGCTGACAGGGTTATTAGCATTTCTGAGCATAGTAAAAAAGATCTGATTTCCTTAGTACCCATAGTCAATCCAAAGAAAGTAGTGGCTATCCCGCTCGCAGGGGAGTTGCCAGCCAGTAAGAATCCTGGGCCAGGTGCACTCAAAATAGTACAGCACAGATCGTTTCTTTTTTACTTTGGTGGTGCCGATCCTCGCAAAGGCTTAGTTGCCTTTACAAAAACACTTGATGCACTTTGGGAAAGCCATCCAGAGGTGTATGTTGTCTATGCCGGCAAAGAGATTCTAGATATGCGTATACCTGAAGCGCGGCGGTTAGATAAGGCTACTAGCCAAGTCTCTCGCCCAAAACAGGTCATCCGGCTTGGCTATATTTCTGACGATGAACTAATGTGGGCACTCAAGAACGCACGGTCGTTAGTATTTCCTAGTAGTTATGAAGGCTTTGGGTTACCTGTCTTGCAAGCCATGCAGGCCGGCTGCCCGGTGGTCGCTTATAATAATTCTTCGATTCCTGAAGTTGCGGGCAAGGCGGCCGTCCTAGTGAAAGACGGCACCTCAATGGTCCCGGCATTACAACAAATATTGTCCGATAAAACATATCGCAGTCGTCTGGTGCGAGAGGGAAGGTTGCAGGCTTCAAAATTTACTTGGGAAAAGTCAGCCCGCCAAACACTTAAAGTTCTAACCGAGGCCGCAAAGGAGAAAAAAGCATGAGAATTGGCATAGACGCCCGCCCCCTTCAGCACGAGACACGCTACCGCGGTATTGGCAAAGCCCTTGAGTTTTTCCTTGCAGCGTTGCCGAGCGTCCTTTCTCCAGACGACGAGCTGGTGTTCTATGTCGACAAAGAGCTTCCAAAGCCAGATTTACTTAACACGTTAAGTAAATCCCGAACTATTTTGGTACCTGCCCCCAAACTTGGCCGAAAACGCTACATCCGATCGGTTTTGAAAAGCTTTACGCCTATTCGACCATCAGTAAAAGATATTGATGTCCTGTTGCAATACGACGCTAATCTCGGTGTTTCAACACGCGTGCCAACAGTAACAATGTTTCACGATCTCATACCATATTTATTTCGCGGACAAGAAAAAAAGATTCCGGCTAAGGGTGTTCGAAAAGCAAAAAACTCACTAGCAGGGAATTTATATTGGCAAAAGTATCTGCGTTTTTTGAAGCAATATGCCAAGGCCACGCACGTTATTGCCATTTCTGAATCCTCCAAACAAGACTACCAAAAGCATGTGCGCAAAAATCCTAAGCAGCCTGTAACTGTCGTACATTTAGGTGTCACAAAAAGCCACCTAAGCGGCAAGCCAAGTGCTACAGCCAAGTCACTAGCTAAAGATCCATATATTTTGTATGTTGGCGGTATCGATTTGCGCAAAAATGTCGTAGGGCTGGCTAAAACATTTTATGGCGTCAAAGAACAGCACCCAAAGCTTCGATTGCTGGTCATTGGCAAAGAGTTTGGCCTCAAAGAGCAGCTGCAGGACCTGGGTTGGTTTGCCGTATTAAACAGCAACGCTGATTATAAAAAAGATGTGGTGGTCCCAGGGTTTTTATCAGACGCTGACCTTGGTTATATTTATGCTCACGCCGAAGCTTTTGTGTTTCCCAGCCGTTATGAAGGGTTTGGCTTACCGGTTCTCGAAGCCATGCAGGCTGGCTGTCCAGTTGTGGCCTACAAAAACTCATCTGTCACCGAGATTTCCGGCAAGGCCGCCGTCTTGGTCAAGGATGGTGCATCAATGGTTCCGGCAGTCAGCCAGCTATTAACAGATAAGAATCAACAGAAAACGCTCATTGAAAATGGACGCAAACAAGTCAAAAAATTTACGTGGGAAAAAACCGCTTTAGAAACTTACCGTGTACTTAAAGCTGTTGCAGAAAAGTAGTCTTATTCGGAAACGCGTTGCGTCACTTCACCGTTTTGGATTTTACGCAGCTCTTCAATGTCCGCATCAACCATGAGCTCAGCCAGTTCTTTAAAGGTGGTCTTTGGTTTCCAGCCAAGTTGCTTTTGGGCCTTTGCTGGGTCACCAATTAACAGGTCAACTTCTGCCGGGCGATAGTAGCGTGGGTCAATCTCAACATATTTTTCCCAATCCAAACCAACGTGACCAAACGCCACATCCAAAAATTCACGAATGGTGTGTGTTTCGTTGGTAGCAATAACATAATCATCCGGTTTGTCTTGCTGCAGCATTAGCCACATGGCTTCAACGTAATCCTTGGCATAGCCCCAGTCGCGCTTGGCGTCCAGGTTTCCTAAGTACAGCTTGTCTTGTAATCCAGCTTGAATGTGGGCGACAGCTCGGGTGATTTTACGCGTCACAAATGTTTCGCCACGCCGTGGGCTTTCATGATTAAACAAAATACCCGAGCAGGCATACATATCGTAACTTTCGCGGAAATTCTTCGTAATCCAGTGGCCATATAGCTTTGCCACACCGTATGGTGAGCGGGGATAGAACGGTGTCTCTTCATTCTGCGGAATAGCCTGGACCTTGCCGTACATTTCGCTTGAAGAAGCCTGATAAAACCGCGTATCCTTCAAGCCAAGCTTGTGAATGGCTTCCAATAGTCGCACGACTCCCATTGCTACAACGTCTCCGGTGTATACTGGTACATCAAACGAAACACGAACGTGGCTTTGCGCTGCGAGGTTATACACTTCGTCCGGACGAATATCTGCCAGAATTGTATAAAGGGAAGTAGCATCAGCAAGATCGCCGTAGACCAAATGAAGCTTTGCGCCTTTTTGGTGCGGATCCTGATAAATATGATCGATGCGGTGCGTATTAAACGTACTTGCGCGGCGAATGATGCCATATACCTCATATCCCTTTTCGAGTAATAATTCGGTTAAGTAACTGCCGTCCTGCCCAGTAATACCGGTAATAAGTGCTTTTTTCGCCATATTCCCTCTTAAATTATCAAGATGTATTTTATCATGTAGTCAGTGAGACCCAGAAAAATTCTTTTCGATGCCAACCCTATAGCCAACCCCCGCCCATCGGGTGTTGGTTACTACACCCAAGGACTGGTGCAGGCCTTGGCGGCGGCTGGCGGCGACAGTCTCGAGCTTGTCGGCCATTACTTTGCAGCCGGCAGCAGCACTAAGCGCCTACCGCAGGCGCCCAATATACGCTACACACCTTCCCGTCTCTGGCATCCCAAAATCGTGAATCAGCTGCGTCGGCAGGGGATAGATATCCCTATTGAAATACTAGCTAGGACCAAGGCCGATTTTATTATCTACCCGGCATTTTTTGGCCCACCAAGTCTATTTGGTACGCCCATGACTTCTATGATTCACGATGTCACCTATTTAGATCATCCCGAAATGGTTGCCAAGCGCAACCAGCAGGATCTTGCCCGTTTCGTACCAAAAACCATCGGCCGCTCAGCATTTACCGTCACGATCTCACAATTTTCAAAAGGCAAACTAGAAGAAGCCTACCCCAAGCTGCTCCACGAGACACTCATAACCCCCGTACCACCTGCGCCGTGGCAACCAGCCCATTCGCCTCAAAAAACACTCAAAAAATTTGGTATCACTAAAGATTACGTCTTATTCATTGGCAATTTAGAGCCACGCAAGAATCTTGGTAATCTGGCTTTGGCATACAGCAAACTACCAAACGCCCTGAAACAACGTTTTAGTTTGGTATTGGCCGGGGCAGAGGGCTGGAACAATCTGGACGACATGAATCAGATTCGTGCCCTTATAAAAGATGGCAATGACATTATTTTGACCGGTTATGTAAATGATGATGAAAGAAATGCGTTGTTTGCTCAGGCCACCGCGCTGTGTTTTCCATCTACGTATGAGGGTTTTGGCATGCCAATCCTCGAGGCAATGCAGGCCAAAATACCCACGGCAATTAGCGATATGCCGGTATTTCACGAAGTTGCAGGGGAGGCCGCGCTCTATTTTGATCCGACTAAACCAACTGCCATTGCTAAGGCTTTGCAGCGCTTACTACAAGATACGTCCTTGCGCCAACAGCTCATCAAACAGGGGAACAGGCAGGTTTCAACCTATAACTGGGAGCAGGTGGCTCAATCGGTTTTATCTAAGATTGACTCTGTTTTAGGTTAATTTTCATCTGTTATTTGCAGCTCCTTGGTGAAAAGCTCTATAGTATAGCTAACTATGAAGAAAATTGTCATTGATGCCCGCGAATCGGGCACAACGTCTGGTCGGTATGTCGACAAGCTCCTGGAGTATCTAGGGAAGGCCAAGCCCAAATATCACATTGTGGTGTTGGCAAAACCCAAACGCGTAGAGTTTTTGCGAGGCTTGCTGCCAAAGTTTGAGATTGTCGAGTCGCCATACAAAGAGTTCACCTTCTCGGAGCAATTTCGACTATATAAACAAATTACGAACATTAACCCAGATTTAATGCATTTCACATTTGCACAACAGCCGATTTTGTATCGTGGTAAGGTTTTGACCACATTTCATGATTTGACCACAGTTCGGTTCCGTAACCCCGCCAAAAACTGGTTGGTGTTTATGATCAAGCAAAAAATCTACGCTTGGGTTATCAAAATTGCCGCTCGCAAGTCTGTGGCGGTGCTCTCCCCTACCGAATTCGTCAAAGACGATGTGGCCAAATTTGCCCATATTAACAGCCGTAAAATCACTGTCACTTACGAGGCAGCCGACCAAATAACAGAGGTGGCTGAGCCTGTCGAAGGGGTAAATGACGATACCGAGTTTGTTATGTACGTCGGTCGACCGCAGCCCCACAAAAACCTGGAGCGCCTCATAGACGCCTTTGTGATGCTCAAGGTCAAACATCCAAACCTTAAATTAGTTTTTGCCGGCAAAAAGGATGCACTGTATAAGCGCTTAAACCGCGGCGCACGGGCTGCCGGCTTTGACGACATCATCTTTACCGGCTTTGTATCCGAAGGTCAGCTACGATGGCTCTACGAACACTGTGCGGCCTATGTCTTCCCTTCTCTGTCCGAAGGCTTTGGCTTGCCAGGGCTAGAAGCCATGGTGCATGGTGCACCCGTTGTCAGCAGCAACACCACGTGTCTGCCCGAAGTCTATGGCGACGCTGCCGAATACTTTGACCCCACCGACCCGTTTGCCATCGCCAGCGCTGTTACGCGAGTCATAGATAACCCCAAAAGGGCTGAGGAACTCCGCAAACTCGGCCAAAAACAAGCCGCCAAATACTCTTGGGAAAAAACCGCCGCCGAAACTCTGGCCGTCTACGATTCGATTCTGGGCTAGATATCGACCCGAAGGGTGCGCAAGATTTCTTTGATGGTCATTGCGTCAGCTGATGTCAAGAATGCCTCGCTGTCTCCCGTCGCATAGGCGTAGATATAGGGGCGAAACTCACCGTTTGGACCATAGACGTTAATAAACAAAGTATTGATATTGAAGCCCATTTGCGGATCGTTAACCTTGACTGGTTCGTTTGGCGTAGCATCCTGTAGGCCTATCAGGTATTCATCATCCTTACCGGGAGTGCCAAAACGCATGGTTACTAACCGAATATCGGCCTTGTTCTTATATGTGTACGCAAGTGAGCCGTCGTCTTTTCGTTCTTCAGTCGGATAGTAGACGTTGTTGATACCGGTGTCTTCAGAACTAAGATACTCCCATGACACACAGGTGTTAGTTTTTGCAAACGGTACATCACCCGGTGCAGGCTCACACATGCCACCTTTTCCGCCCCAGTTTGCGCTAAGGCGCAACTCTGTTCCTGTCGGCGATGTCAACGAAGCCTCTGATGCGGCTAATTCAGGGTCATCATTCTGCACTTCACTCTTTAATGTCCAGGCTATAGGATACTCTACGGTAAATTTACCCACGGGGTCGGAGTAGGTCTTCTTGCCAGCAGTTGCATTGTTATCTGTATTTGTTGTGTCTGTGGTTGATTCTTTGGTCGTTTGCTTGTTCTTATTAGCGTCCCAGACGCGCCAGCCTGCTAGACCAATCGCTAGCACCACAACCACGGCCAAAATAGCGACCACATGCCCAAACCCCTGCTCTCGCTTATTCATAGATGCATCCTGTTTATGATAAAGATTATACTCGCACCATTAGTAACTTACTGTTATTCGTTAATTGGATATATTGGCCGGTTAACCGCGTCGATACAATAGAAATCAACGTTGCTTTGGTTACTGGAATTAATAAAGCAGTCGGTATTTGTGTGTGTATGCAGAAATTGAACGCGGTTATTCTCGGTAGGGCTAAGCCGTTCGAAACCAAATTTTTCTACAGCACCAGCAATCGTAGCTTTATCTCCCCTCATCCCAAGTCCAACTTCGCAGCGTAGCTGACCACCCCCAAACTTTTCACCATCACGCAAGCAGTATTTATTTTTAGTTATTTCTTGCATACCTTGCTTTTCAAGCTCGGATTTTAGGACGTCGATGTCTTGTTCTAGGCTCGCAAACATTTGACCAGTCCGCCAAGTATCAAACTGAGTGTAGCCATAATAGATACCGACCAGCAGTATCGGCACCACAATCAAAAGAAGCCTTTTTGTATTTAGGTTGCTTAGACGCTTCATGGTCTTTATTGTACTCCGCCCTTTTTTGGTAATTGCATGGCTTAATGAAGTATTTATGAAAAATGTTTGTTAAAAAGTAAGTTGTGCAATTAGTGTATTTACATAATGGTTTTAGTGAATGGTCATTGTTATGTTTCGATATAAAAACATAAGGATCTTGGCAACTCTCTTTATAATTATTGTCCTCTGTTTGTTGCTCATGACGGTTAGTAGTGCCGACTCCACTACTTCTCCGTGGCTAACAACTACCAATCCTGTTTTGACTAAGTTATTTGATTTAAGTGCAGCGGATCAATTGCCGCCGACGGTTGCAGGACTTGGAAATCGGGATTGCGTAAATCAACCAGTGGTGTCTAGACCTGCCAAGGTACTACAGACACAACAAATAATCGACGGTTGTTTTGTGCCAACAGGATTTGGTGTGGCTGATTCAAATGGTTGGATTAGGTTTAGTGGAGCCACGGTGGCTGGCGCAAGTGTTAATTTTGGACCTTATTCGCCTGGAATCATCCCAATACCGGCCTCTTTAGATGTTTTTCATTACACGGGTGCCGGTGCAAACGGACTTTACTTACACCTCACCAGAAATTTGCCGCAGCCAATAGGTGTTGAGACAGCTTTGGACGGAAAGGTGACATACCGCTTTACCCGAGCTGCAGATGGAAGTGTACGCGACAAGTCTGGTGTACTACTACCGGCCCACACAGACTCATTATCCTTTTCGACAAATGGCAAATGGGCGGTGGTTGACTCGCCAAATCGAGCAATGTTACGAATCAACCTCGAGACTCTCGAGGTTCTGCCCTTCGCGCCTGCCTTTAATTACAGCTTGGGTGTCTCGCCTGGCGTGCAAACCGCTGTATCGAATGACGGCCGCTACGCTATAGTTGCTTCGCGAACTTTTGGTGTTCTGAAACTTTATGACCTTGCCTCATGTGGTGCTGTCCCAACGAGCATTAACGCTCCTGTATCATGCGCGTCAAAGGATTTATTACCCTATTTCCAAAATCAGCTACCTGGGTTTTATGGAGTGCACACTGTGCGTTTTGTTTCTGGTGAAGTGATTAAGTTGTATGGGTTGGCGTCATCAGGTGGAGTTATTACTAGAGCAAAGTACGCCCTTGCTGCTCCTGGAACGGACCTTACGCACCCTAATTACTTAGCTTTGGGTGATTCTTTTTCATCTGGCGAAGGCGATAACCAGGGTGGGGTATTTTATGAGCCGGCAACCAATAACCCAACCAACAAATGTCATGTCAGCCGTCGAAGCTACCCCTACCTTATTGCAGCGGCTATTTCACTAAATGATTTTCATGACGTGACATGTAGTGGCGCAGTGATTAGTAACATATCTAGAGACATATCCTATCCTTCGAGTACAACGAGTTTAGCATTTTCAGATTGGACTCCAGGATATCAACCCCAAAAAAATTACATAATAACCCCGCCCGCCTTCCTCACCATCTCAATCGGCGGCAATGACATTGGGTTTGGTAGCATCATGGCGGAATGCGCGACTTCACACTACAAAATCCCTTTGCCGACCACCTGCCCTCAAGCAGGCGACCCAGTTGAGCGCGCCAACGCCGCTAAGCTAATCGCCGATCAATTTCCTCGACTGATTCAAACTTATAAGGAGCTGGTTGCAGCAACAGATCAAAAAACAAAGATCTATGTGGTGGGCTATCCAAAATTTGTCAAAGGTTCTGGCGGCAGCTGTGGGCTGAATGTCCGACTTAATGATCAAGAGCGAGAATTGGTCGACAGGGGTGTCTCGTATCTAAATCAAGTCATTAAGGCAGCCGCCGAAAATGTTGGTATTCACTACCTTGATATTGAAAACGCCCTAGAAAACAGAAATTTGTGCAGTATTGTTGCCGATGACCAGATGGCCGTGAACGGACTGACCGAGGGCGATGACAAACGCTTGCCGTGGTGGGCAGCCTACTTGGTTGATGGTGTGACTGGTGTTGGCGGACTGGGCAGCCTTGGTATTGCGAACGCTAGTTATCATCCCAATGCCATCGGTCAACGACTGATGTACGAAAAAATTCTAGCGCTAACAAACGGTGATCCTTCATCGTTTAGTATTTGCCCTACGAATCAGGTATTGTGCCCTACGGCTACCCCGATTCCGATGCCTGACTCGAGTTATTTTGGTCAGGAGGCGTATGATTATGCTGCAAAATACAAGGGCGTTCCGCTACCCTATCCAATCTCCGGGCCCAGTGCTCCGGCAAGAATAATAACCACTCCGTCTTCGACATCGAACACCATCCGAGCAAAACTCGATTATTTAATGCCTAACACCGTAGCCTCCCTATCTTTGGATCGTGTTGAATTAAAACGAGTAAATACCGGCCAGCAAACACAACTGCAAGAAGACATCATAGTACCCACCAATACCTCGCCTGGCTTACATCGCCTAGAGGTTAGGGCTACAAATATTGCTGGCGAACAGATTACGGTTAATGAAACCATCTTTGTGCCCGGACCCGAAGGCGACATTAACGGTAACCATGTACCCGACCATCAGGAAGCCTGCGGCTTCACGCCTGCCAGCGGACAAGACAGTGATAATGATGGCATTGACGACGCCTGCGACGGCTCATTAACACCTAGTTTGCCTTTTCTCACTATATCTGTTCGAAAGCTTTATGCTCGATAGAACCATACTATAACATGTATTTTTATCTTATTTTTTGTTGTGCAAAATAAATGTGTATTTCGTTTGCTACATCTGTTAAAAATACATGATATCGTATAGTTTTTAGTGTTTTTGGGCCTTTTCATCCACATGAAAAACGCGGGGCTAGTGCCCCGCGCTGATTTCTTGTGCGTATTACTGATTCTACTCGTTTGGTTTGAGGACGATATGGCGGTCGCGGCCTTCGCCGACTGATTCAGTTTGCAGTCCGGCATCTGAGGCGACCTTGTGCACAATACGGCGGTCGGCGGCGTTCATGGGTGCTAAATCCATAGGCTTGCCTGATTCTTTGACTGTAGCAATCCATTCTCCGGCTTTTTCGGCCAGGCGGTCGGCGCGCTGCTTTTTGTAGTCGGCAATGTCTACATTGACCCGGTTGTATGGGTAGCCGTTGTTTTTGAGTGCGCTAGATACCAGGAACTGCATGCTGCGCATTGTGTCACCGTGCTGCCCAATCAAAAAGCCGTTAAGGTGCGTAGAAGGAACGCTCAGCTCGATAACCTCACCGTCTGTTGACGTGGCGTATACATCGGTGTTGAGGCCAAAGAAGGACAACATGTCCTCTAGATATTTTTTAGCATAACGAATTGAATCTTCGATATCATTCATGATTACCTCCTTCGTTTTTTAGAGGCTTTCTTCTTATTCTTTTTGGTTTTGGTTTTAACAGTCCGGCTTGGACCGGTTGCAATAACTTCACCTTCGATAACCTGAGATTTTTTGCTGCCAGGTTTGTCTGCCACTTTTTCCATTTCGGTTTCGTCGCTGTTTAATACCCTAGACTGCTGCCAGAAGGCGACGATACCACTCACTAGCCAGTAGAGCGATAGCGCTGAGGCGATGTTGACGGTCACCAGGAATATCATGACTGGAATAATGTAACGTGTGCTGCGCCCCACTGCCGCGTTGACCTCTGACTGATCGGCCTGCTTGCCTTCACTAGCTTCCTTGAGAATGCGACGCAAACCACGACTTTCCTTGTCATTGGGTAAAAGTTGTTTGGACTGGTAGTACTGCATGATCGCGCTGGCAACCACAATAATCATGGCCGGCCAGTAGATATTGCCGCTCTTTTCTATAGCCGACCGGGTCAGGTCAACGATGCCAAACAGCGTACTGTCAAACTTTGTGATGTCCGAACCAAGTTCTTTAATCCAGCTGAGATTGCGAACAAACCCATAACTAAAGTCATAGATTACCTGCGGGTTATCAACTAGCCGCTTGAGGCCGCTATACAAACCAATGAAGATTGGTAGCTGCACTAAGATGAGGCCAAAGCTGGCAAAAGGGTTAATGCCCTTTTCTTTGTACAACTCCATCATCATCAATGATTCTTGCTGACGATTACCCTTTGACGCAGCTTTGATGCGTTTGATTTCGGGCTGCAAGGATCGGATGGCTTTGGTCTGGTGTAGCTGTTTCTTGACCAGTGGCCACATCAGTAAACGAACGAGAATAGTAAATAGAATTATTGCCAAACCAAAGTTATGGCCAGGAATTAATCCATAAATGAGGACAATGAGGTTAAAGATGGGCTTAACAATTAAGGCCGTAAACACTGTTGTTGTCTCCTATTTCTTCGCTTCTAATGATAGCACGCCAGCTTGCCCAAGTAATGATTTTACTATTACCGCAAGCTCTTCGGCCGACATGGTGGCCACATCCGGGCTATAGACACTAATAATAAGGTCGTATGGTTGCGTAATTTCCGTTTGGTGCTCACCGAGTATGGCATAGACCCGGCGGCGAATACGGTTGCGGACCACTGCCGACTTATGAACTTTCTTGGCCACCACCACCGCGGCGCGGAATTCCTGGCGACGATTATTGAGCGCATATTTAAGCGCTAGTTTTTGCCCACGAACAGTTTTGCCTTTGGAATAGGCAAACCGTAAGCTTCCCAGACCGTGAAATCGATGTGTTGCGCCGATCATACTCTGGTAGCTAGTATAACGGATTTAGTGCGTCAGGCGATTGCGGCCCTTAATGCGACGGGCAGCAAGTACACGACGGCCATTTTTGGTGGCCATGCGCTTCAAAAAGCCGTGCTCTTTAGAGCGTTGGCGCTTTTTTGGTTGAAAAGTTCGATTAGGCATACTGTCTATGTGTCCTTATTCGGTGTGCTCACCTGTTAGTAATACTGACGTCTTTTGTTTAAGAAGTCGATCAGGGGTAATAATAGCGTAAAACCCTGTTAAATGCAATCGGCTGTTGTTTTACGTCAAAAGCAACTGCCCTGCCTGCATCGAAGTAAGTAGTTTTCACAATATTTACCCAGTCAATTTTGTTTCTTTATCCACCATTCATTATATGTTTTCCACAGATTAACAGATGGTCTTTTTGGGTGTGTACAACGAAGCATCTGTTCTGCAGATTCGGCGATGGGTTTGTTGTACAAACAGCCAAACATGTGGAAAACCCCTATCGTTTTCGGTATGATAGCAGTCTAGACAGTCGGTTAGTTCATAAGAGGGAGTTCGGCGTGAGAGAGGGTCTGTGGCAAGCAGTACTGGGTGAGATTGAACTGACGGTTTCACGCGCCAGTTTTGTCACTTGGTTTAAGAACACTGCTTTATTAAAGGAAAAAGACGGCAAACTGATAATTGGCGTGCCGAATGTCTTTATAAAACAACAGCTTGAACGAAAGTTTAACTCCTTGATCTTAGAAACCTTGCAGAAAAACGGTGTGGAAGACCTGGGAGTCGAGTACAAAATCTATACCCCCAAAGTAGAGGGTGGTGGCGTCAAAAAAGACACTGATGAAGATGTGGAAATATTAAATAATCCAACCACCAAGACCCAGCCACGTACCAACCAGACAAGTAGCCTCACCCATTCGTATCGCCAAGGCCTCAACGAACGCTATACCTTTGATAACTTTGTGGTAGGTTCGGGTAATGAGCTTGCCTATGCCGCCTGCCAAGCCATTGCCACCTCTCCTGGCACTAAATATAATCCGCTGTTTATTTATGGCGGTGTTGGTATTGGTAAAACACACCTTATACAAGCGGTAGGAAACGCCATTCTAACCAAAAACCCTTCAGCTCACGTCGTGTACGTATCGAGTGAACAGTTTGTACAGGAGTTCTTGGATGCAATACGTTTTAAGAAAAATACCGATTTTGCCGGTTTTTACCGTGGCGCCGATGTGTTGATCGTTGATGACATGCAGTTTATTGCTGGCAAAGAAAAAACCCAAGAAGAGTTCTTCCATACCTTTAACGCCCTACATCAGGCCAATAAACAGATTATTATTAGCAGCGATAAGCCACCCAAAGACATTCCCACCTTAGAGGAGCGCCTGCGTTCGCGTTTTGCCTGGGGAATGAGTATTGATATGCAGGCACCGGATTTTGAAACCCGTTGTGCCATCATCCAAAACAAGGCTGTCAGCCATGGCATTACCCTTGTTAGTGACGTTGTTGAGTATTTGGCCAATAATGTACAGACCAATATTCGTGAACTCGAAGGTGCTTTGAATCAGTTGTTGGCGTTTTGTGAGATGCGCGAGCTTGAACCCTCACTCCAAGTGGCGCAGACACTAATTGGCGCAGCGCAGACTCGACCAAAACATATCAGCGCCAAGCAAATAATTGAACGCACTGCTAAGTATTTTCAGATACAGGTCGGCGATATGCTTGGACCAAAGCGCGATAAAGACATTGTTGTGCCTCGTCAGGTCGCAATGTACATACTACGCAGCGAACTGCATCTAAGTTTTCCAAAGATTGCGAAAGAGCTTGGTCGTAAAGACCACACCACCGCCATCCATTCGGTAGAAAAAATTGAGAAAGAATCGGCTTTTGATACAGATATTCGCTCGGCAATTAGTGAAATCAAGGAACGCCTCTATGCCTAGCATTGTTTCCACATTGATGGTCAAAGACTGTGGACAGACAGTGGGTTTGGGGTGGTTTGGCATGTGGGAAACAACCAACAGTTACCCACTGCGACTTAGTGATGGTGTGCAGGTATGGGTACAAAACCTGGACTTATCCCAAACAACGCACAGTTTTTACAGTGCCTTATCCACCCAAAAATATACGTTTTTTAAGAGGCGGTTTGGTGGTTATACCCACTATGCACAGGGCTTACTAAAAAAACTACTATTCATATATAGATAAATTACTAATAGGAGTACATAAGTATGAAACTTCAGGTCACACAGGAAAACCTCGCCAAAGCACTCGGTATTGTTGGACGAGTTGCCAACACAAGGGGCACCCTACCCATCCTATCCAACATAGCACTTCGAACAGTCGACAACCGCCTAAGCATCGAAGCAACCAATCTAGATATTGCGATCACCCAGGCTATTGGATCAAAGGTTGAGACTATGGGGGCAATCACCGTCCCCGCCCGTTTAATGCAAGATTTTATTAGTAGTTTGCCCGGCGGTGTTATTAGTTTAGAGCTCGACGAGCACCGGCTAAAAATAACCACCGATAAATACCAGTCTGTTATTAATGGTACATCGTTTGAGGAGTTCCCTGTTATGCCAGCAATTGCCAAAGGAACAAGCTGGACGATGGTTGCACAGAAAATGAAACAAGCGTTATCACAGGTTTTAATTGCTGCATCGTCAGATGAAGCGCGGCCAACTTTGACCGGTGTCTATCTCCACGTGATAGACGGTAAGCTGTATGCGGTCGCAACCGATAGTTATCGCTTGGCAGAACGAGAATTGACGGCCTCCAAGAGTGATTTGTCGCTATTGGTGCCAGCCAGTGCGATTCATGAACTCATCCGGGTCATCGGCGATAGTCAGGACGAAATTGAGATTACTAGTGACGAACAACAGGTTTTATTCCAGACCGGTGACATCAAGCTCGTTACTCGATTAATCGAGGGCAAATACCCTGATTACCGTAAACTTATTCCGCAAAAGTTTGAAACTGTCGCTACAGTTAATCGTTCGGACTTTATAAACATTACTAAAGTGTCGAGTTTGTTTGCCCGAGAAAGCGCCGGAAGTATTACAATTACCGCCGATGCCGACAAGGGAGAGATCAGTATCCGCTCCATCGCTTCACAGCTTGGAGAGAACACCTCAACCGCAACCGCCACAATTTCCGGCGGTGGTGACATTACGCTGAACTCACGCTACCTGCTTGATGCTTTGCAGGCGATGAATGGTGAAGAAGTTGAGTTTTGTTTTAATGGCAAACTTGAGCCCAGTGAACTCAAAGACCCAAAGAACAAAGAATACATTCACATCATTATGCCACTCAAGAGCTAAGTTGCTGACCGGTACTGACTCCCTGTACTCTTAATATAAGATGATTCACGATTTACGCCTGCAGCACTTTCGGTCGTATGACGATGACACATTTGAGTTTGGTGCCGGCGTTAATATTGTGGTTGGTCCAAACGCCAGCGGTAAAACCAATCTTTTAGAAGCGATACTCGTACTATCTAAGGGCTCGTCGTACCGGGCAGGTTTGCGCGAGCTTGTGGCGTTTGAACAGCCCTGGGCACGGCTCGAGTCGCATGGCGAACAAGACAACCGTGTCTTAAAAATTGATTGTCGCCAGGCGTTGCCTCAGAAATCGTTCGTGATCGATACCAAAACCTATACGCGACTGCCGTATGCCAAGACCCTACCAACAGTCTTGTTTGAACCAACCCATCTACGGTTACTGAGCGGTTCACCAGAATCACGGCGCGATTTTTTAGATGATTTATTGGAGCAAACAACACCAGGTTTTGGCACGACAAGGCGTGCCTACAAGCGAACACTCGCTCAGCGTAATAACCTGCTAAAAAAACTATCATACGGCCAGACCAGTGAACTGTTTGCTTGGAATATACGTCTGAGCGAACTCGGTGGTCAGATATTTGAAAAGCGTCGAGAGCTTATTGGCAACTTGGTTGGTGAAGTTGATGAACTGTATAAAAAACTTTCGGTGAGCGATAAGCGGGTTGAGATAGTGTATCGAGCGTCATGTCCCGAGTCGCAATACAGCACACAACTGCTCCACCGCCTTGAAGCGTCAATGGAAGACGATATTGTCCGCGGCTATACATCATATGGCCCTCACCGCGAAGATTTTGTCCTTTTGTTTGATAGCCGCCCGGCCGCAGAGGTCGCGTCGCGTGGTGAGGTCCGTACGGCCATGCTGAGCCTCAAGATTGCCGAGCTTGGTCTCATTGAGTCAGTTCGGGGACTAAAGCCCATCCTGCTGCTCGACGATGTGTTTAGTGAACTTGATGGTGCCCGTCGTCAGGCACTCACCAACTACCTCACCAACTACCAGTCATTTATTACGACAACCGACGCAGATGTTGTACTACAGCACTTTATAGACAACTGCACTATCATCCCAATGTCTAACTAATCAAAAACAGATGATTATCGAGGCACAAGCCCAGAAATTACATACTTGTTCAGGTCGATACCCTGTCGTTCCATAGCGTTATAAACACTAGTACTGACTAGCTTCCGGTTCTCTGGATTAGGAATGAACGCTCGAAACTCTTCTGAGTAAATATCTTCACCAAAATATGCCGAAATAAACATATAGTTCTTGTAGACAGAAATACCTAAGATGTCTCGATTGCCGCGTAGCTGATATATTTTTTTATCGATACTATCGGTATTATCTTTGGTTGTATCAACACGCAGCGCAAAGTACCGATTCTTCTTGTCGTTCACACAGATAATATACGAATCGCCATAACCAGTTAAACCGCAAAATTCCATATCCTGGCCAAAGGTGTATTGGGTTGATCCGCTTCGTTCAAGTGTATCAAGCGCGGTGATACCAGTGTCAGTTACTAGTACCAACCCTGACTTACTGTTGTACATAGTCCGGACATTGCTAACGCCGTATTCGAACCTTGCTTCGTCGCCCGAAATACTATAAACCTTCATAGGTTGATTGGTTTTTTCACCCAAAACACACACTGTATTCTCACCACACAACTCAACTTGTTTAGCTTGCTGTTTTACGGCAAAAGAACGGGTTGATTTATTTGAGGATGAGTAAACCATAATGGCGGTTGTTGGTGTTTTGGTTTTGACTGGCTCGTCTTCGTCGGTGCCTTCGCGCTTCTCCTCGTCTGAATAAGTGGCAACTATCATATCGTCCCTAGCACTAAGACCTATAGCCTGAAACGTTGTTTCTGCTGGTCGATCAATACTTATTTCTTCTGGTTGAGCCTGAGCACTAGGATAGTAATAGACTTTGTCGAGAGCTAAGGAATAAGCCAAAAAGCCTTCGCGGTAAGCCAAAAACTTAAAATTAGTATTTGTGTCCAAAGCGCTCAAGACACCGGTTGTTCTAACTGTGAGACCATTCCCCAAAACATTTGCTGTGTATGGATATTTTTCACCCGACTCGCTTGTTGGCTGTCGGCCAAAAACAATAGTCCCTTCTTTGGTGGTCAACGAACCCAATATGGTGCCCATGGCCGTATCACTCTTGGTAATGTAGGTGGGCAACGAAGCGGTTGCCGGGATATGTGTCGTAATGATGGCGCTAAAACCACAAGCATAGGAGTATAAGACAGCCTCGTGATAGAAGTTGCACTCCGATGGGTTGTCGCCTACAAACTCACGGAACTTTTCTGACACGAGCGCTAGGCTTGTTTGGGTTGTTTTGTAGAAACCACCAATATCAACCATCTTAAACGCGTGACTATCTCCTTGTGAAGCAATTACCTCATACCTGGCTTTTGGCAGTGTCAAAGTGATTGGTTTGTCGGTCACGCTCACCTTGGTTGTTCGAAGATTAGATTGGTTGGTGATGCTGTAATCGGTTGCTTGACCCGTAGCGGCGATTTCTAGACGACCAGTGTTTGACAGTTTTACGATTCCCAATACGAGCAACAAGGCTATGCCGACATACATCCAGCGCTTAGCAAGCCACTGCACCAAGGTTGTCATTAATTGCGTCAATCGTTGCATGATTTCCCCTTGTTCCACTTAGTTACCATCAACCGACCAGTGCCAAGCTTCGTAGCCACGTTTTGCTCGGGCTATATTAATATCATCTCGCCCGCTTCCTAAACTGCCCCACTCATGAAAACCGTAAACCTCAGCATTGGCTACAAGCCAGGCAAAACAACGGTCAGACGCCTCGGTTGCTCGCCTATCGATGAGCTCACCATCACAACTAAAGTCAATTGCAAAACCCATTTGGTGATTGGAATAGCCGGGTGCTCCGCCACCTGGACAGCTAATAGTTTCACCTGGTGGCTTAGGATATGGAGGCGGGCTGGGAGTTATGCCATCGTTAGCGCACCAACCCAAATAAATTGATATTTGATCTTCCATTCTTCTAAAGGCACCGCCAGACAGGTTTATGCCATCAGCCGTAGCAGCATTCATCATATCGTCAAGCTGCTTTGACACTTGTGAGTTAACTACAATGCCCTGAACACGACAAATCTTTATCAGGACTAGCCTTCCGTCGTTATAACCTCTAGCACCACCGCTAGGAGTAACATCTTCTCCCGCCGCACAATCAATACCAGTTGTGTCATCAGAGACGACGTCAAGCGGCGGGTAGGCTCCTCCGCCCACACAACCGCCGCCAGAAGTAGACCCACTGCTCGGTGCGGTCAGTGAACCTAACTCAGCGAGTATGGCAGCCGCATTCGCTCGTCGTATGGGCACCTGTTCTTCAATACCACCCGGCCGTTCATAGCGTCTAAGGAATATATCACTGGCCTCATCGCTGGTAGTTGCTGCTCGGATAGGGTCTAGTACCGAGCTCCTGAACTCGTCACTTTCTAGAACCGACCACAGATATTCAAGCTGCAAACTCAGGTCACCGGCGATAACTCCCCTGCTAGCCGAAAGTTCCCGCAAAGCTTGCTTAAATGGCGGGTAGGTAAACTGGACTATGCCATACCCTGGCTGGCCATTACTACTGGGACTACCGTCTCTGTTGCGGTCTGGCGGAACGTTGTCATCAAGGCTGGAAGGCTCGCCGGGCCGAGAAACTTCATTCCGCGAGTTCAAAAAACCATATTCAACCAAACGCGGTTCAAAATGAGACTCGGCCTGCATGTTGCCCAAAATGCCTGCTGCCTGCGCCGGTGTAAGGCCTTTCTCGATTAAGAAGAAGTAAATCCTTTGCCTATTATCGTCGCCTCTCAAAGTTACGCTGCAAGTACAACTACCGCTATTGGTCGCGGTTCCAGGACTGACTGCGCCACGTATCAAACCGGCAACTAAAGCTCCCATGGCAGATATCCCCGACCCAGTTAAATGAACGTTCAGCCCGTCTCTCGTGTCAATGTAGCCATTTGTGTCTGCTAGTCCGCCCATGTTGGTGGGGTCGATTGTTTCGCCAAAAACAGTTTTTGCCCACGACAGTATTTTGTAATTCTTTTGCGAGGGTGAGCCCATCTCATATATAACTGCATTCGCATCGTTAAAAGCGTCTACAATTGAGTTACGGTTAACAACTGCGATATCAATCCAGTATATTTGAGCCTCAGGCGACAGTGCACGGATTTTATCTATCATAGCTGCAACATTTTCGGTGGTCATGCCAGACAGGTTGGTTCCAAGCTCAATAATGATATGCCGAGCCGTTCTAATATATTCCTGATCAATGTCAATTTGACCTAAGCCGTCTGGCGATATGCCACCAGATAAAGTTCTCCCGGATAAAGAGCTGCCTTGAAATGTCCAGCCCTCACTACTAAACGCGCTCTGTAGCCCGCTCTGAACCTGGGTGCCAATCGAATCACCGACAAAATAAACCGGACCAGGAGTTGAATCAACTGCTGTACCTGGTGCTGCCACAGAGCAAGTTGGGTCAGAATTAGGATCACGAAAATTCTCCTGCTCAACTATGCGATCGACATCATCTCGAGTAAACGGTAGATATTGCGCAGCGACCTGAACCGGAATCACCAACTGTAGGCTACACACAACAATGAGCAGTAATTTGCTAAATCGACGGAGTAGGGCCTTCATTTATTGTCCTCCCGCGGGGTCTAAACTAAATACCTTGGTCATCGAGTCGGCAACTGTTTGATCAAGCGCGCAGGGGTTGGTAACAGTGTAAATTTCTTCCCGCGTGTCTGGATCAATGATTTTACTTGCTTCCCGTGCAGCCTCGTATTGAGCACACACCTCGTCAGTTAGTAACTCTGATTCGATTTCGAGGGCCGGATCGTCAACCGGGAAGGCATACTGAGTAACCCCGAACATTTCCCCACGATCAGTGAGTACGGCTGCCGAAACTTGGGGGGTTGTTATGTTACGGATGACGTTTCCAAGTGCCGAAAAAACATTGAGGTTGATTTCGAAACGCTTCAATTTTGGAATACTAATAGCGATATTGGTTACCGATTGACTCGCTACAGACCGGGGATTACCCAGGTCTAGGTATCGTGCAAACAAACTTGAAGAGTTCCATTCATCGGCCTTTTGCTGAGCAATAGCCGAATCGAGTGCGGCTTGCTGTTCATCATTGACCCTGGCAGCGCCAAGTCCAATAAAGCCTTCGTCGGTTTTCTGACCTTTCGCGAAGGCATTGTAGGTTACGTCTGCACCAGCAACTATCTGATCAAATGCTTCTTGATCTTCGGCATCACCGTTGACCACTTCTGGGAACATCTTGGTCATTAAATAGTTAAGAAGCTTAAAGGCATTGTTTGAAACAATTTCCGTCACACTATTCATAAAGTCACCCAAACCAGGAATATAACTGAGTGAGCCGATAAGTAAGTTGCTTACACCACCAAGAATATAATTTATTCCCTCTAAAATAGGTCGAATAACTGTTCGGGGCCGTATGCCAACGCAGTTGCCTCTTACCTCAGTACCATAACAAGCACCATAAGTGTTGATTAAGCGAGCAATCACCTTGCCTTCATCAGTATTGCGCCACTCCTCAATAAATATGACCGGCTGGACGTGTTTTTCGGGGCATGCCAAAGGGCCGTCTTGGCCATTAATAACTACATTATCATCACAAGATACCGCCCCAAGTGCTCTCGACCCAGTCATTTTTTGATATATTCGACTACGATCAAAACCATCAACCAACTCTAACGCGCCACTTATGTCTTCTGCGCTGGCATCACCAGATTGAATATCGTCGTCAATCGTCGCCCAGGCCGCAAAGTAATTGGCATATGCAGATTCGTTTATACCCCTGACATACTGAGTCATCTCTTTATTGGCAATCGCGGTATCGATACGGTCGACCATATCCGCCAAAGTTGCAGCTAGGTAGATTTGACCAGCAATAGGCACTGACGAAGCGGCGGCCTCGCCAGCTACCGGGCCGGCAATCTTTGTGACTATGGTCTGAACAGCCTTTTCGGTCAGGAACTGACCAAGGCTTTTGTCGCCAACTTCTGCAGCAATCTTGGCTAGTGCATCACCATCAACATTCTTTATTATTCGTTCAGCAGCTTCATTAGCTAGTTTATCGACCTCCCCTCTGCAGTCGAGCACAAAACACATGAGATATGTGGCCTTACGTTCACCAATCGGCTGCGAAATCCAGGCTATGATCTTGAGCTTTAGCTTTCTAATGGCGCTGATCTTCAAATCAGCGACCGCATCGCGTTTTTTGCATGCCAACCAGCACCACTTACTTGCTTGATATTTACGCCATAACAAACTGCGGACTTGCCACCTTTCCCTAATGCTTGGTGCGACCGTCAACTGGTCGGTGAACTTCAATACTTCTTTCGTCGTTGATCTTAATCCAGAATCACCGATCAACTCCCCCTTGTGATATACCAAGATAGTGTTTGGATCACGCAGGTTTCTCTTAAACTCTAACCCATAGTTATTGAAAAGTTTTTCTTCAATCCGATTATCACGCCAATTAGTAAACATTCTGCCCATAATACCGGTCCCCGGATTAACTGCCACGCAATCTTTCGAGATCATCGTGCCACACTCTCTCAAAGAAGGCGTGATCACATTCTTCATATACTTTTCAACGAATTTCTCTGCTCGACGCTCAACTGCATACTCGATCCGGTCATTAAGCCCGCTTTTTATGGTGTTCATAATGTGCTTAACAGCAAGGCTTGGAAAAAAGAGCAACACAAGACCTGCCCCTCCACCAAGCATGGCCGCCAAAATGCCACCACCGATCAGTAATTTTTTTCGTTTGCGCTTGGCGCTCGACTGAAACTTAACAGGTTTCCATGGCATTGCGTCGTCGCCCTTAGAGCCCTTGCCACTACCACCGTCGCCATTATCTCCCCCATCGTCTTTGTTGTCACCACCACTGTCGCCCGATTTATCCGACTTATCGGCATCTTTTTTGCCAGATTCTTGAGCGTTGTCGTCACCGCGTTCTTCGGCATCACGTAGCTGATCTGAGTCTAGTGGTTCAGATGTATTCTCTGGCTCATTGTAGCTGCTCGAACCTGGACTTGTGTCGCCGCCATCCGCATCATAGACAGTTTTTGCTTCAGGGTTTGCGGCTCCTTGCTGCTGCTCATCATAGATCCCCCCTTGTCCCTGCGAAGGTCGCCTAAATTTTGGGTAGAAGTTACGATTAGCCATAGTAGTTCGTGCTTACGCTTCCTTATACACCAGGAGTTAGCCTGTTAGTTAAGTCAATTGTTCCTTGCGGTTGATTAATATCACCCAATTGATTGGTTTGCTGCATTTGGCCCGGGTTGGTAGTGATTAGGCTGGTTTCTGTCGGACTGCCTGTGATTTGTATATGCACATGGCTTTGGCCTGCGAAGAACAATCCTTGACCCACCGGGAATTGACTTAAGCGTTTCGATTCCTCGCTCGTTAAGCGAAAAACATCAGATAACACATCGACGGCTGAAGGCGATTGTTTGAGCAATAGCTGCATCGAGGCATTGGCTACGATTGCCCGCCCCATTCGGCTGCCCATAAAGTCCTCAACATCCTGGCTAATAGTTGTAATGCCCAGGTTATATTTTCGGGCACGTTTAGCAAGTGAGAACAAGAAGTTTGCCGAATCTTCATATTTCATCAGCTGCCAGGCCTCATCAACTATGAGAATGCGTCGTTTTTGGTCGGACTTGGTTTTATTCCAGATGTAATTTAATACAATATACATTGCCACCGGCCGTAGTTCATCCTCGAGGTCGCGGATATTGAATACAACCATCGGATTATTAATATCGATATTGGATTGCTGAGAGAAAATTCCGGCAAAGGTGCCACTGGTGTATTTACGCAAACGCTGTGCCAATTGTGGCCCGGTTCCGCCCATATGCAGCAAGGTGTCATACAGATCATTAATGGTCGGGGTAATGGCAGTATGCGTTAACGGATCATTCGTGATACCGGCTTTGGCGTAGGTTTCGATTAGTGCAGCATCCAGATCGGCTTCTTCAACCGGGCTTAGAGCTGGGAGGGCTGCTACCCCGCCACCCACCATCTGTGACTGCGCGCCACCCATCATCAACCTAAATAATCCATGGAGGGTTATGAGGTTGCTACGCAAGGCATTATCAGCCTCTTCGCTGTCGATGACTTTTGGTAGATCAAATGGATTAATCCTGGTCGCCGAACTAAGCGACAGCCGAACATAAGCGCCACCAACTGCGTCACACATCCGTTGATATTCATTCTCTGGGTCTATGATAAAGATCTCAGTACCGAACATCAGACTGCGCAGGGCCTCAAGCTTGACCGCAAACGATTTACCGGCACCAGACTTGGCAAAGACCACTGAGTTACTGTTTTCAAGGCTAAAGCGATCAAATATAACCAGTCCTGAGTTGTGCATGTTTATACCATACAAAATGCCGGTATCTTGACTAAGATCGGCGCTGGTAAATGGAAAGCTGGTGCTGATCGCCCCGGTGTTCATATTGCGCCGGATCTGTAGCTGGTCAACGCATTGCGGCACAATACTATTAAAGCCTTGCTCCTGCTGTGAAGTAGCCGGCTTAGAAAATACCAACTGTTGTCCCAAGATTGATTCAACCTTGTGACTGACAAACTCGAGCTCTTCCATGCTGCCACCGTAAATCGTGAAATAGAAACCAAATCGGAAGAAACGTTCCTCGCCGACCTGCAATTTATCACGCATCTCTTCGGCGTCCATAATAGCTGCTTGTTTTGCAGGATCGCGAACACGGCCCTTTTCAGAGTCAATCTGAATGCCGGCTTCCAGCTGGGTGACCTTTTTGCGGAGATTGTCTAATACTACCTGGCTCTCTACCGGATAAATAAACAGCGATATGTCCATTACTTCATCCAGGTTAACCATGCTGCTTAACCAACCGGTATAGATCTGCCGCGGGTAACCGTATACATAGAACGTTCGAGCATATCGGGTACCCAGATGAAAGAAGCCATTCTCATATACCAGAGAACTTGGTGCAATAAAGTCACGAAGCGCCGTAATACCCTTTTGAAAAGCAGTATTAACCTCTTGCTGCTCCCGTAGGCGTTGTTGCTGGGCCAGCGTGACTGGATCAATCTGGGGCTGCTTTTTTCCAAAGGCCATCACAAACTTCCTCCAGAAGTAATTTCTAATTTCGAATTTCTAATTTCTGAAACAAAACAACAACTAACAGAAAGCTGTTCTAAATTCAAAATTCGAAACTCAAAATTTCTCATACCAGCTCCTTGTCCAAATTGGGCTGTGCGGCCATGCCATCACCTTTAGTGATAACCGGCGCGTTCAGGTCATTAAAATTCTTTAGTTGCTGTCTGGTCGCGGTATCTGGGTTATAGACATCGTAATAGAGTTCAATCAACTCCTGCGTATCAAGCGGTAAACCCTGTACGCCACACTGTAAAAGTCCGGCTAGAACAGATTGCACACGGTTTCTGAGTTCGGTCTTAGCCTTTTCCAGATCAACTTCGTTGATAACCACGTGCTGTTCTTGTTTTGGCTTGATCAAGCCGCCAATCCCGCTAAACAGGTTCTTGCTTGCAGTTAGCGCCTTCTGGATGTCAGGCTGTGCGAAATAAGGAATAACAATATAAAACTTCTTATCCATAATGTTCGTCTGCATCGACAACTCATCCATAAAGCCGATGTAATCTTCCATAAGTAGTGCGAGCAGCATGTTGTCGTGCTCCGAACGGATCTTGTCGAGCTTTTGAATATACGGCCTTAGGTCAACTTTTTGCGAATGGATAAAGATTTGAATCGGAAAATACAATGAATTTAAAAATCCTTGATAACTATACTCAACCGCTTCACGCTCCTGCGGGCTCATCAGATCAAAGTTAATAGACTTGGCCATGATGACCGAGCGGAAAGACCCATCATTCATAATGACAATGCCGTCTCGAATTTCAGCAATCTGTAGGGCGTTCTGCGTACTATTGTTATTGACAGGCTGAGCGGGCGCGGCCGGCTGGCCGGGTGCCGGAGGGGCTTGCCCAGGCATCATACCTGGTTGCATTGGTTGTTGACCATAGTCGGGTACACCGCCTTGCGGATGCGACATGGCTGGGTTGTGCGTTTGAAAATCTTGAACGTAGCTATGGCTTAAAGCAGGTCCGGGCGCGGGCGCCGGCGCTGGTGAGGGAGAGTGAGGCTGATTTGGGTTCATGTGACCTTTATTGTTCCACCTTTTCTAAAACTAATAACAATACTGATATGGCGCGCTAGATGATTAATGAAGATTAATCACTACCTCGTTAGGTGGGTCGAGCTGCTGATGAGCCTCCCGAGCCAAACTAGCCACACTCAAATCATTGTTACTAGCCAATTGAAGTATAGCAGGATCCGGCGGTGGTGTCACCGGCGGTGGCGGGGGGGGGGGCTGTCTCTTATACACATCT
>JAHBAU020000028.1 GCA_018499905.2 Candidatus Saccharimonadota bacterium
GATGTCGCGAATCTCGTTTTTGAGCTGTTCAACTTCATCTTCAGCCTTGCGCAAGGACTCGCTGCGCCTATCGAGATCATCGAGTTTTTTATCAAGTGTTTCTTCACGCGCAATTAAGCGAGCTTCGATTTCCTTAGACTCTTTGCGTCGAGCCTGGTCTTCACGACGAGCTTCGTCAGCCAGTTTTGCCGCTTCTTCACGAGCTTCAGCCAGACGTGTCTCGGCCTCTTTGCGGGCTTTCTTTAATTCTTTCTCAGCACTATCTTTGGCCGAGCCAATCTTCTTTTGTGTTAAAACCTGGCTACCACCAAATCCAGCAGCCAAGCCAACCAGTGCAAGCACAATGGTAAGCAGCGTCATATGCGTGTACCTCTAAACACCCTTTCCTCTGTTGCTGCGTGTGGCCTTATAACTATCTTTGCGACCGGAACGTCACTTTCACTTCATTAGTTCCAAAACTGTCGCTCTAGATAACCACCGCAGAAAATCATCATTAAATAATTGTAACCTCTTCAAGGATTCCGTAAGAAAAGTCCCTTTAGAATGCCTTAGATACTTTATACCACAAAATTCATTTTTTCGGGAGAGTAATATGCACGGGGGCACCGTATTCAGGCAAAATCTGGGTAACATGTTCGCCAGCAAGCAGTTTTCTAATCCCCTGCACTTCCCAATCTGGGCCTGCCGCCCCAATAGCTGGAATATCCAGTGCGTAAGCCAAGGTATTGACTGTTGTCAGGCCGATTCGTAATCCCGTAAAACTACCCGGACCCAAAAATCCCACAATCCCCTGGATAGATTCAAGCTGTAGTTTGGCGCTGCTTAGTTGATCCAGAATCACGCTGTGCAATGTCTCCGCTAGCTGACGACCTGCCTGCCAGTCATGCGACGATAGCAACCGCTCATCATCAAACAAACCGACATGGGCTGTTTCTTGGTCAGACTTAATCGTCAGAATAATCATGGTTCGAGCTCTTTCACTAGGTATTCAAGTTCTTGTGGAATGAATACTACGACGCTTCGTTGGTCATTTGGCCGATGTGACAGTTCTATTGTTAGCCGATTTTTTGGCAGCACGTCCGCGAGACTGTTAGCCCACTCTATGGCCACAACATCATTACCGTTGTCTAAGAACTCGGTGAGTTCCTGACGAATAATGCCTGGGTCGTCTCCGAGGCGATACAAGTCCAAATGATGAATCGTAAAACCAGGCGCTATGTATTCTTTACTGATGGTGAACGTTGGACTGGCTACAGGATCCTTACTACCAGCACCGCGAACCAAACCGCGCATAAATGTTGTCTTTCCGCCACCAACATCACTTTTCAGCTCAATGACCTCACCGCCGTGCAGCTGTCTGCCGATGGCTTCGCCGATCTTCTCGGTATGCTCGGAGCCGGTAGATAAGATTTCCAAGGTCATGTCGGTATTCATATATGGCGTATCCTACCGCAAGGCTGGCCACCAGAGCAATGATGATCAGATGTATAGACGGTGATTTGGCCGGTTCTTCGGTGACATCCGAGCTATTGCTAGATGATTTATTTGATTTTGCTGCTTTGACCGATTGGTTGTCTGAAGTACCAGTGGTACGTGATGATTCTTCTTCGGCATCCGATAAAGCTAGTAGATTTGCCGCACCAGGTGTGGGAGAAGTCGTCCACCGCCACTCACCATCAATAAAAGCCCAAGCTTGACCGGCGGCTGCCTCATCGTACGCGGCCGATTCAGCAATAACCTTTGCTTCAGGATCAATAAGTCGTGCGCCGCCCGCTGTATTTGACAGTGACAAAGACGTATCTGCGCTAGTGATCACCAAATAGCCACGCGCGGGAATCTGTCTGTCAGCCAGCGTCACGCTGCTTGAGAACGTTGTTCCGGTCTGGAGTTTATATTTTGTGAGTGAAAATGGCTCGGCGTTGGGATTGTATAGCTCAATAAATTCATCATTGGCATCAGTTTGCGGCGAAGATGGATTTGGCAACAACTCAGTTATGTGCGGCGGCAAGAGCCCTTGATTGAAGATTGTGCTACCAAGGACAGCGGGCTTGCTTGCGGCTGCCGGTGGTGAAGCTGGTGGGGGTGAAGGCGGCGGCAAGGGCATTACCTCCAAATGAAAATCTGCCAGATTATTGTCGGTATCGGTATACATGCCGGCGCTACTATTTCTAATTAGTGATTGTTCTTTCTCTGGAGCAGGCGCCGCAGTGCCTTCTGCAGCTATCGCAGTCCCCCAACCCACGATATCGTGCACCATGCCGGTGGCGTCAACCAATTGCACATGGCCGCCCGCCTGGGCCAAGCCATCCTGCATCACTAGAGAATCACTGCTCGCGCCGTAAGCGGATGTTGCAAGCATAAGATTGCCTTGCGCCGAAAGCTCACCAACCAAGGTCGCTTTTGTTGTCCAGCTAGTTCCGGTCGCTGAGCGGTACTGCAGCTTCCAACCTTCGACAGATACAGGCGAGGCAGATTGGTTGCTTATTTTCACAAACTCAGCACCAGCATCACCTGCACCGGCGGTTTGCAACTCAACAAACATGACGCCACTAGCCGAAACGGCCGTGGCTTTAGACACGAATCCCACCATAAGCACTGTAGTTAGAACAGCCGCGACAACCATCCGATACTGCGGTGTATGCATAGTTTCACGATATTTTTTGCGTTGTCCTGATGCAAGCACAGGCGTTTTGTAATTCAGATATTTATCATGTAAGCCCTTGGAGTCTTTAGAATTATTGCATCGGGACACTTGCTATAATGAAGGCATGTTCCAACTCAGTAAAACACTGCTTGATCGTCCAGTCATGAGTCTTCGCACCGGCCGACCGGTGGCGACCACAGTTGCGGCCATCATCAATCCAAACAATTTGAAAATAGAAGGATTCTACTGCCAGGATTCCATCGATAAGAAGACTCAGCTCATATTGATCAACCAGGACATTCGCGACATTATCCCTCAGGGAATCGTGATTGATGATCATGACGTCTTGAGCGAACCTGATGAGCTAGTACGCTTAAAGCAAGTGCTCGACATCGGGTTTGAGCTTACGGGCAAGCCAGTACTCACGAACAACAAGAAAAGAATTGGTAAGGTGAGTGACTACGCCATCGAAAGTTCAACCTTATACATTCAAAAAATATATGTATCACAATCAATACTGAAGAGCCTAGCTGGTGGTAGCTTAGGCGTAGATCGCTCGCAGATTGTCGAAATAACCAACAAGCATATTATTATCCAGGACCCTTTGCAGCCTAAAAGGTCATTAGCCCGGGCAGCCCTTCCAGCCAATTAACGCTGGATTATAAACCCATGGCACGTTTGATATCATCGTAACTAAAGCCTTGCCGGGCCAAATACTGCATGAGCTTAGTATTGTCTTGATACCGGGTTTGTCGGCGTTTTTTGGCAATTAGTTCGGTTAGTGTATCGCTGTCACCGACTTCATCTTCAGCCAGTATTTCCTTAATCATGTCGTCTGCCACCCGCTTGGCTCGCAGTTCTTGGCTTAAGCGGCGCTTAGATACGGACTTAAATAATCGGCGGTCGCGCACCCAGGCCTCGGCAAAAACCCGATCGTCCGCATACCCGAGCCGCTGCAGCTTTTCTATAATGTGGCTACACAGATCAAGGTCATAACCCTTTCGTAAAAGATAGCTTTCAATTTCCCACTGACTCCGCAAACGTCGAGCAATCAAACCAAGCACCTGATTGTAGGCTTTGGAGATCTTGGCTTCATGCTGGAGTTCGGCGAGCTTCTCTGGGCTCAGTTCCATGCCAATCCGCAGCCCCAAGTTGCTTGCTTCAATATCAGCCAGCGAAAAGGCATACCGGCTATCAACAAACACCGAATAACGATCAGGCCGCTTAACCTGCTGCTTGATGTCGGTAATTGTCATGCCGCGCTTACTCTTCTTTTTCGGTAGCAGCTGTCACTTTTTTAGCAATTTCTTCCATGATTTTCGGATTGGCGATCAGGAACTCCTTGGAGGCTTCTCGGCCCTGGCCAACTTTTTCACCGCCATACGAGAACCAGGCGCCAGCTTTTTCGACGATGCCCTTGGCAACCGCTAGATCAAGCACATCTCCCGAGCGGCTAATGCCTTGGTTATACATAATGTCAAATTCGGCCTCTCTAAAGGGTGGCGCAATTTTGTTCTTTACTACCTTGACCCGGGTTCGGTTGCCTATAACTTCATCACCAGCCTTAATTTGGGCGATACGGCGAATGTCCATACGAACTGATGCGTAAAATTTTAGGGCGTTACCGCCGGTCGTCGTTTCGGGATTACCGAACATAACACCAATCTTCATGCGAATCTGGTTAATGAAGACAACTGTGGCGTGTGAACGGCTAATAACACCTGTCAATTTACGCAGTGCCTGGCTCATAAGTCGAGCCTGCAAGCCCATATGACTGTCACCCATATCGCCTTCAATTTCGGCACGTGGTACCAGGGCTGCAACCGAGTCAATAACAATCAGATCGACTGCATTCGAGCGCACCAGTGTCTCAACAATTTCCAGCGCTTGCTCGCCGTTATCGGGTTGTGACAACAGCAGATTTTCCACATCAACACCGATGCGCTTAGCGTATGAGGGATCAAGAGCGTGCTCGGCGTCAATAAAAGCCGCAGTGCCGCCCTTCTTTTGGATTTCGGCAATGGCGTGGAGCGTCAATGTCGTCTTACCCGAGCTTTCTGGTCCATAAATCTCAATAATTCGCCCTTTTGGGATACCGCCACCAAGCGCTAGATCAAGCGATATGCTGCCGGTGGGGATACACTCGACCCGCACCTTGTGCGCATCACCCATTTTCATAATCGAGCCTTTACCAAATTGTTTTTCAATAGTATCGAGCGCTAATCCCAGCGCCTTTGATTTGCCTTCTTGTTCGGCGGATTTCTTGTCGTCGGCCATGTTCCCTCCTTAAATTGCAGTCATTCTTGCTAGCTTATGTAGCAGCACCACCAATGTACGTATTAGTATATACAATCCGCCCAGCGCGTCGCCAACTAATTACTGACATTATTCAGATTATTTTCACATCTTTTTGTGCTTATGTCTTTTTTATGACTATGATAATTTTGAGTACTCTTCAATAGTTTTTTGTATAATATGTCTATGATCTAATTACCATTCATTACCAGTTTCAGACGAACTATGAACTTTCTAGCAATACTTATATGAGGTAATGAATATGGACGACACACAGATTTGGGATTTAATACAGCAAGAAGAAGACCGCCAAGCCAGCGGCCTGGAAATGATACCGAGCGAAAACCACTCATCGGTGGCCGTTCGCCGGGCTTCGGGATCAATCCTGACCGACAAGTATTCCGAAGGGTATCCGGGTATGCGCTACTACGCTGGCTGCCAGATTGTCGACAAAGTCGAGAACCTGGCCCGCGATCGGGCAAAACAACTGTTTGGCGTCACGCATGCCAATGTCCAGCCGCACTCTGGCAGCCCGGCTAACCAGGCGATTTACTTTGCGTTGGTTGACCCAGGCGATACGGTCATGGGTATGTCGTTGTACTTTGGCGGTCACATGACACACGGTCTCAAAGTCAACTTTTCAGGCACCTACTACAAATCCGTGCAGTACACGACTGATAAACATGGCTACATGGACTACGAAGCTATTGCTGCCATGGCAGCTAAGGAAAAACCAAGACTGATTATGGCCGGCACGACCGCTTATCCGCGGATTATTGATTGGCAAAAACTACGCGAAATCGCCGACTCGGTCGGCGCGTGGTTAGCTGCCGACATCTCCCACATCAGCGGCCTTGTGGTAGCGGGTGTGCATCCCAGTCCTATCGGCATCGTTGACGTCACCATGACCACAACGCATAAAACATTACGCGGTCCTAGAGGCGCGATGATTCTCTGTAATGGCGATCCTTCCGATCCGCTCAAAAAACCAGAACGCACCAAAGAAAACTTGCCCTCACTCATTGATCGTGCCATCATACCCGGCCTGCAGGGTGGTCCGCACAATCACCAGACTGCCGCTATTGCCGTCGCTTTAGACGAAGCCTTACAGCCGTCATTCAAAGAGTACGGGAAGCAAATTGCAATTAATGCCAAGAAATTGAGCGAAGAATTGCTGAGCCGAGGGTTTGAACTCGTGACCGGTGGGACCGACAACCACCTTATGGTCATCGACCTCACCAATAAAGGCCTCAGTGGCAAACAAGGCGAGACGGCCCTCAGTAAAGCTGGCATTACGGTGAATAAGAATACAGTGCCGTTTGATCCGCGCTCTCCGTTTGATCCAAGCGGTATTCGCCTCGGTACGCCTGCCTTAACAACTCGTGGTATGAAAGAGGCAGAAATGGTACAAGTAGCTGATTGGATTGCTGACGCGGTAGCTCATCACAAAGATGACAAACACCTGGCCACATTACATGAAGAAATTACTAAGTTCGCCAAAAAGTTTCCTTTGCCTCGCTAAAGATCACCAATAAGTTCTGGTTCTTGTTCCAGCGTCACGCCAAACATATATCTGACTTTGACGATAATTTTCTGTTTAAACTCAATAAGCTGACGGGTTGTTTTGGCCTTTTTGTTGACGAGCACCAACGGTTGGTTCGGCCAGACCGACATACCCGTTTCGGGATCGTCAAAGCCTTTAAAGCCAGCAAGTTCTACCATCCACGCGGCTGACAGCTTAACCCGTCCGTCAGCCTGGGGCCAGTGCGGTATGCCAGGATACCGGCTGATAACACTCCGGAATACAGGAATATCAACGATTGGGTTGGCAAAGAAGGAGCCATTATTGGCAATTTTCTTTGGGTCGGGCAGTCGGCTCGAACGAACAGCGATAACCGCCTTGCGAATCGTTGCCGGGTCATACTGTTTAATTTGGTGTATATCGAGGTAGGTCTGTAGCGAATCATAGAATGGTGGCTTCATATGAGTCGCCTTTAAATGCAGCGTTAGACCGGTTATCAGAAACCTGCCCTTGTCTGCCGATTTAAAACGACTATCCCGATAGCTGAACTGGCAGTCAACTTTCGGGATGATAACGAAAGTATTGTGTTTACGGTCATAAGCCTCAACACTAACCAGTATTTGAGACATATCCTGTCCGTAGGCGCCGACATTCTGCACCGGTGTCGCGCCGGCCGTTCCGGGTATGAGCGACAAGGCTTCGATGCCGCTCAGGCCTTTTTTGACAGCTTTTTTGACCACCTCATCCCACACTTCACCAGCACCAACAGTCAAATATATATTGCCATCATCTTCTTTAAATACTTTGAAGCCTTTGATCTGATTAATCATGATTAAGCCGGAATAGCCTTTATCGCCCCAAACGATGTTGCTACCTACACCAATCATCATGAGCGGCAATTGTCTCGTTTCGGCCCAAGCAGCCGCATCAACTACATCTTGGCGCGACTTAATATTGGCCACAAAACGAGCAAAACCGCCGAGTCGCATCGTTGAGTATTTGGTCAAACTGACGTTTTCAATAATCTTTAATGCCATAATCGCTGTTAATTATACCTGTTTTGGACTTGCAAAACAGCTTTTTAACGGGTTACCATAGCAGGATGGATACTGTCTCTTATACACATCT
>JAHBAU020000009.1 GCA_018499905.2 Candidatus Saccharimonadota bacterium
ATACTCAAGCTTACTGAAAATGTTTGACAAATATGTGATTAGGCTAGACCAGCACCGGCGAGAGCTGGCGTACCGCGATCGGCCAAAGAAGGCCAATGGCCGCGGCAAAACTGGTCCCAAAAAGACAAAGTAGTTTGGACGCGTTGATCGCTGAGGTAAAATAACGGATCTTCGTTGTCGGCGAGTGACACAGTAGTAATGCCAGGCGTGTAGGTGGCAACCTGCGCGGCCAGCACCGCCAGCGTTTGTTGTCGGCGTATCTGATGATGGTCCCAATCGAGCGGCATCGCTTGCTTAGCTAACATATGAAAATCATTCATGAGCGAGATAAACTCTCTTGCCGTTGTTTCGTCCAACAGGCTCTCCAGGGCGGCATTGATGTGGTTAAAGCGGTCTTTATGGGGCCTGGCTAGCTTGGCATGACTAACGGTGTGTTCATTCAAGAAATTACCGATTGCTTGCCAGGCGGCATCAGCTTGGGCATCTAACTGTGATTTTGGTAGTAAACCCGCCGCGCGTACGGTGGTGGTTGACAGCGACCCAATCACTAATCCGCTTGGAATTGAACTAATGAGCTGGAGCGTGGCATCATCTGGCACCACGTTAGCCAAATAGACGCTTTTTGAAGCGACCGGCAACTGTTCTGCGGCCTGGCTACAGACGACAATGTGGCTTTGCGGTGAGGTGCCGATATGGGTCGATTGCAGTTTGATCAGCCGATGGGTGAGGCGCAGCTTTTCATCGGTGTCAGTCGCTAAGTCGCGTTTTTGTTTAATGACTTGTATGTTTTTCTGCCAGGCTTTGGTCAGGCTAAGCACCATGCCGGTTGGTTCTTTGGTGATCACCACGATCGTACCAAGCTCCAGCCGTTCGGCTGCATGGGCTGCGATGTTGGCCGCCTGGACACCGAGTGGTCCGTTGAGCATAAGATGTTGATAGTAGCGTGCCATATTTCCTCCTTACATAAGATGATGTTGTTTAAAGCTAAAATGCTTGGATTTGGTGACTATCATGTGGTCGAGCAGTGGAATGCCCAAGAGTTGTCCGCTGGCGATGAGTTGTTGTGTTAGGGCGATATCGCGTTCAGATGGTTCGACTTCATCGGACGGATGATTATGGCCAATGATGATACTGGCAGCCCGTTCGGCAATGGCATCGGCAAATATCTCTCTCGGGTGGGCGAGGAGAGTGTCCAACGTACCAATGGTGATTGTTCGCTCAGCAATTAAGCGGCGGCCGCCATCGAGGGATAAGGCAACGAGATGCTCCTGTTTTTTGGTGCGAATTGACCCAAAGCGGGCCAAAATGTCAGCTTCAGTTATTACCGGTTGCAGGTCTTTAATGAGATACCGGCGAGCTAGTTCAAGTGCCGCGAGCAAGCGACTGCTGGTGGCTGCGCTGACACCTTTAATCTGCTGCAACGCCTCGCTGGATATGTTGTGGGCATTTTTGGCTAATAGTTTTTGGACTTCACGGGCAATTTGGCTGACATCGGTTGTTTGATTGCCGCTGCCGATCAAAACCTCAATTAATTCAAAATCCGATAGCGCCGAAGGACCTTTGCGCCGCAGCTTTTCTCGAGGTCTGTCGAGAGCAGGGAGAGCCCGGAGTTTCCGTACCATGTATAGATTCATTATCTCGCAGCTTTGACAATATTATGATGAGAAATTTATGAAAAGAGCTCAATCGGAAATAGCTTTTGGTGACTAAAACGAACTATTTCCAGTAGAAATCCAAAAATTCAGCCAAAATGTAACAGTAGTTACATTGCGAATGAGTTTTTTGGATTTATGCCGAAAAGAGGCGTCTTTAGGGCCCGAAAGGTTATTTTCGAATGAGTTCTTATGCTTTGTTGGTCATGTGTGCAATAAGCTGGTAAAATAGTCTTTAACAATATGTCTAAAAAAGCCAAGATTTTTCCTGATACCTTTTTGTGGGGAGCTAGCACGGCCAGCCACCAAGTAGAAGGTAACACCTATAACCAGTGGACTGTCTGGGAACTGGAGCATGCGGCAGAACTGGCCAAAACTGCCCGGCAGCGCTTGGACTGGGTGCCGGTCTGGGACGAGATCAAGCACGAAGCCAGCGACCCAGAGAACTACATTTCTGGCAAGGGAGTTGAGCACTACGAACGCTACCAGCTCGACTTTGATATCTTAAAAGCACTGAATATGAACTCGTTCCGTTTTGGGATTGAGTGGTCGCGTATTGAGCCAGAAGAAGGCAAGTGGGATGCCCGTGAAGTCGAACATTATCGAACATATATCTTAGAGCTCCGTCGCCGCAAAATTCGCCCCGTGCTCAACATCTGGCACTGGACAATGCCTGTGTGGCTCACTAATATGGGTGGGCTTGAGAAGGGTGCAAACCTCAAATACTGGCAACGATTTGTCGAGAAAATTGCTAAAGAGTATGGAGACTTGGTCGATTACGTCATTACGGTGAATGAACCAAACGTCTACGCTACTCATAGTTATATCATTGGTATCTGGCCGCCCCAGCAAAAAAGTGTTATCAAAGGTGCGAAAGTCTATTGGAATTTGGTGAGGGCTCACAAACAGGCATACAAAATTCTGAAAGGACATCGCCCGGATATGCAGATTGGTATTGCTGCCCAGCTGGCCAATATTCAGGCGAAGCGGCCGCGGAACTTAGTAGACGTTACGGTCACACAGGTCATGCGCTACTTGTGGAACTGGTGGTTTTTGCGCCGTATTCGCAATCATCAAGATTTTATTGGCATTAATTACTATTTTACAGATTATTACCGCGCTAATAAGCGTCAGAACCCTAAGCTACCGTTGAGCGATTTAGGCTGGTACATGGAGCCAGAAGGGCTGTATCCGCTTATGTTGCGCACCTGGGCACATTTCAAAAAGCCGATTCTGATATCTGAAAACGGCCTGGCAGACAAAGATGATGAGCAGCGACAATGGTGGCTGGAGCAAACCGTTGTGGCAATGCAGCGTGCGCTAAGTGAAGGCGTAGATGTGGCCGGCTATTTCCACTGGAGCCTGTTAGATAACTTTGAATGGGCATACGGTTGGTGGCCCAAGTTTGGGCTTGTGCATATTGATCGTGAAAACGGCATGAAACGCACCGTTCGCCCCAGCGCCAAGTGGCTGGCAGATAAAATCAAAGAGCTATCCTAGGTAGCTAACCCACAATTGTACTGCTCATTCACAACATCCGGTATAATGTGCCAGGATTTGTATGGCAAAACGTGATGAAAAAATAGTTGTAATCGGCGGTGGAACAGGTAGTTTTACGCTGCTTTCTGGCCTTAAGAACTCGTTCAAGCATATTACTGCGCTGGTAAATATGGCTGATGATGGCGGTTCGAGTGGCCAGCTTCGTGATGAATTGGGCGTACTGCCGCCAGGTGACGTGCGGCAATGCCTGGTGGCGCTTAGCCAGTCACCGGAGCTGCGAGATCTGTTTAATTTTCGTTTTGAAGATGGAAAGCTCGCCGGGCATAGCTTCGGCAATCTGTTTTTAAGTGCGGTTGAAAAGATGACCGGCCAGTTTGAAGATGGTGTGCGACTGGCTAGTGAGATATTGAGAATACAGGGCGAGGTGCTGCCAATATCTACCGATAACCATCACCTTGTACTGCAGACAGCCAATGGCGAAGTGCGTGGAGAATATAAGATAGGTCATCTTGACTTTGGGGCTGTTCGCAAGCCGACAATTACGCTTGATCCAACGCCAACCATTACCTCATCAGCCAAGCGCACCATACAAGAAGCAGATATCGTCATTATTGCACCTGGAAACCTGTACGGCAGCCTGGCGCCAGCCTTGTTAGTTGATGGTGTGGGGGCTGCACTTGCTGCCACACGTGCAAAAGTGGTCTATGTCTGCAACCTGGTAACCAAGCCAAATCAGACAGACGACTTTTCAGTCCAGGACTATGCAGATGAAATCGAGCGATTTATTGGAGAATCAGCACTCGACTACGTGTTATATAACACCGATCAGCCAAACCAAGACACGCTGTCGCGCTATACGCATGAGGGCGAGTTCCTCGTCTCCTTTGATACTGATGAGTTGGCGCAGGCACACTTTGAAGCAATTGGCTTGCCGCTCATCGCAAAAGCTCCAATCGTTGCCAAGAGTAACGCTGATTCGATTGCCGGCTCGAGGAGTCTTATCCGACACGATGCTGAAAAGATAGCTGAGGAATTGGTGAGGCTATGCCAAACAGTCACAAGCTAGACTACATATTTATAGATTTTGACGAGACGTTATTTGAGCACTACGCTTTTGCCGCTTGGATTGAAGATCTCCTGCATGAAAAAGGCGAGCTTACGATGGGCAAGGGTAGTTTCATGGCATCGATTAACGCCTATCATGAAGTGCTGCAGCAAGTGCCATTACTTAGGCTGTACCGACATCGAGATCACTATGCATACACCACAAAATCAGGCTGGCAGGCTTTGTCGGCTGAAATCCATAAGCAGGCAAAGACCAGCAAGGCAGACTTTAGTTATCCCGACGCTAAACGGTTTATCGACGTGGTCAATGGCTTCGGGGTGACAGTGAAGATTCTGACTTACGGCGACCAGGAGTATCAGTTGTTCAAAATCGCTAGCTGCACTGTTTCAGGAGTGGCGCATCTCGAAACTGAGGTAATCCTTGAGCCAAAAAGTTCCTACATTGCCAGTACTTATGCTGGTACGAGAGGGGTATTGGTTGACGATAAATATCCGCTGAGTTTACCGGATGGATGGGTGCATATTTGGCTAGATAGGGAAGCGACACTGACTGCACCCAAACAGCTAGAGCATGGCGTTATCAAGGTCGCAAATCTTGACCAGGCACTGAAGCTTATTGAAGGGTTGGCCGAAAAGTAGCTTTTCTGCCTAAGACAAAATCAGATCAGTTTCACCTAGCAAGGGCTGCGGTTCGGGGAAGGCCATAAATTGCCTGACATCTTGTCGATAGCCAACACCGTCATATTCGTACACCACCGCGCGTGGATCAAGCGTTGGTCGAATAACCGGTCCCATTTCGCCGGTGAACTTGTTAATCTCTTCTATCCGTGACCATTTCCAGACGGCACCGTTTTTGAAATAAGAACCATTCGCCGGTCCATTTGTGGCCCATGTTTCTAAACCAAAGTGATGAGCACCATAAATAGCCCGAGCCGCAGACAGCGTTACAGCAACAACATCGCTACCCGTGCCCGTAACGGTTGATCGAAAAGCAGTCGTTATTGGATTGTCAGGAAGTTCATCACAGTATTCAACACCGGCCCAGGTGTATATTCGTGGAGCAGACGTCTCAACATCTAGCCCAACAAACGGACCTCGGCCCTTACTGAACCAAGCTTCGTTAAATCGGTTCGCATCGTTTGGGCAAAATTCCATAATGCGAGGGTAAGTCGTGGCCAGTTCAATTACTTTTGGCGCTATCTCTTCTGTCAGCCCACTAAACATCCTGACACCTTGGGCTTCCAAATTCTCAAGTGCAGCGCGTCCCCGGGGATCTAGCGCAATATCAAGAAGAGGAACAAGCTCGGATGCGAATTCTGTCGGAAAATTAAATTCGGCCATGTAACTCCTTAATTTGAAATATATAATATCATAATTACTGCATAGATACAACGACACTTCTATTGAAATTGTGGCGAAAAGATAGTACAATAACATAAATTTATAAGGAGTAAATGACCCATGGCTATTAAGTTTGGAACCGATGGCGTGCGCGGGGAATGGGGATCAGAAATTACCCCAGAAACAGGCTATCGATTAGGCGCGGCTGCTAGTGAAGTTTTTGGTGGCAAACCATGGGTCATGGTGCAGGATACTCGAGACTTTAACCCTGAACTTGCTGAAGCATTCGCACTCGGTGCAAAAAGTCAGGATGCCGACACTATAAACCTTGGTGTATTGCCGACGCCTGCAGCCGCTTTATTGGCTGGTCGGTTATCACACATTAGAGGGAAAGAATACGTTGCCGTATCCTTAAGCGCTTCACACAACGCAGCACACGATGCCGGGATAAAGGTGTTTGGCCCACGCGGCAATAAACTTGATGATGAAACCAACAGACAAATTAGTGATCGAGCGAATGAAATAGATATATGGCCAGGCCTCGGCCGTGTCACTCCCACTTCACAAGGTCAAGTTGACGACTTGCGCTACCGTTATGCGCAAATAGTTCTCAGTACTGTTGAGCCTGAGCTTCGCCAAGGAAGATTCTTAAGAGGCAAAAATGTCGTCATTGATGCAGCGCAGGGAGCAGCCCACTGGTCTGCACCATACATCCTTGAGCAACTTGGAGCGAAGGTACTTGCGATTAATAGTGACCTTTCGCAACCTATAAATGCAGGGTGTGGAGTTGAGGCTCCTACCGGCGTGTCTTTGCAGCTATACGATATAAATCCTGACGGGGCAGGGTATGGTATGACTCTCGATGGGGATGCTGATCGACTTTTAGCATACAGTACAGGCTATACCAGAAATCATTCTGACTCGCGTTTCCTCGATGGCGATGATAGCCTGGTTATTGCTACGCAGTTATTGCGTGCTACCGGGCGCCAAGTTCCAGGTGTGGCAGCGACAGCATATTCCAACCTTGGGTTAAGTGACTATATGCAGGAACAAGGGATTGAGCTTCTGGAAACGGACAATGGTGATCGATATATACTTGAAGCACTGCGTGGAAACAGATACCCAGTTGGTGGCGAGCAGAGTGGACACACGATTTATGCCGATGCACTCGACAGACGTCAACTAACATTGACCGGCGATGGAACTATCACAGCTCTACAACACCTACAAGCTGAGGCAATTCTCGGCAAGCCAGCGCATAGAATTGCAGACTGGGTAAAGTTGCCGCATATTCAAGAAAATATACGTTTACCAAAAGGGGTTAGCGCCAAAGATCTTCTATCACAACCTAATGTATTACGAGCAATAGAATTAGCCAGAAATGATAATCAGGATGGTGTCGTGCATGTGCGTGGGTCGGGCACTGAGCCCGTCGTTAGGGTCCTTATTAAAGGAAGACAAGAAACGGTTGCGAGGCGTACTGCAGATGAGTTGCAGGAACGAATTATGGAGGCTGCAGCATTATGAGCTTAAGTCACTCGATGATTGATACCGCGGTTGTGATGTGTGGGGGGATGGGGACGCGTGATTTGCCTCATACTTTGGTGCGCCCGAATACGCTAGGTGAGATTGGTCGCCGCAATACTTTTGATATTATCACCGAACAGTTGGCGAATGTCGGCGTGCAGAATCTGGTAGTAGTTATTCCTAATATCAAAACTGAAAATGTCAATTTATCTGAAATACTCATCGGCTCGTGGTTTAGGGGCAATCCGAAATTACGAGACGAACTTAGAGCCAAAGGTAAGCCAAACGAGCAAATTGTAGCTGCGGATAACCATAGCCATGGCATTGATAATCTTTATTTTGCCTATCAAGACCAGGCCAAATACGGCACAGCTGCCAGCGTAGCTGCGGCCATCAATACGCTTGTAGGCGAGATAGAGACCGAAAGATTCTTGGTAGTGAACGGTGATGGGTTTATGCATCGAACAGATGGAGGCTCTGACATTCAAGACCTAATAGCGGAGACCTCCAGAGAAGGGGCTGCACACGGCCTGCTGACGACAACAATTGAAAAAATTCACGAAGGCAAGTATCCGTACGGGATAATCGAACGTGATGAGGCGGGCAACTTTGTGCGCATTAATGAAGGACCGCAGGCCGACCAAGTGACTACAGAGCATCCAGAAGGTAATTTAGGCATATATTTGTTTAGCGCTTCAATTTTTCCGTTACTTAATGAATTTGTTTCGGCACCGCTGCCCGCTGATCGCAAAGAATATTGGATCACCGACGTTATTGAAACCGCAGCTCAAAAAGAGTCAGTTATTGCACTACCTACCATAGGAGAGTTTGTAGACTGCGCCACGCCTGAGCTTCGAGAACAGGCTCGAGCTCTCCTGACTACAAGTTATTAATCGGACCAACTTTTCACCAATAGGGGTAGCTCAAGAGCGCAGAGCACTAGATATGGTGTTTTTTGCACATATTGTTGCTTACTGTGGATAACTGCTAGAACGCTAGTGGGTAATTTGTAATAAAAACGCTTGCAAGTGGGTAGCTGTGGGTAGTATATTCATGTCAGTGGGTTTTGAAAGATAAGTCAGTCGGACTAACCACTGACGAAAAATAAAAATAAAAAACACACTAGCAGGCTAAAAAAGAGAGACCATGGCCATCATAGATTATTTTGAAAGAAAGTTAGACGACAAACATCGACTAACTATCCCGACAGAGCTTCGGGTGAGCTTTCAAGAAGGGGTCGTGGTTACCAGAGGTTTTGGCAAATACCTCCATATGTATCCCAAGAATGTTTGGGACAAGAAGGTCGAGCCAAAGCTGGATGGCGATATTCTCGATGAGCATGTTGCCGATCTCAACGTTCGCTTTAGGATGGGCAAGGTTGAGACCAAACTGGACGGCAAGCAGGGCAGGGTCACGCTGGAACAGCATTTGCTGGACTATGCTGGCATTACCCGTGATGTTGTTGCAGTCAATGTCGGCGGATACTATCGTCTGATGGCACCGGATCAAGCTTCGTAAATTCGAGCAGGACCCTGGCAGGCAGTTCATTAACAAAAACCGTAGAAAAACTACCTAAAACCAAAAACCAATTAGAAACCAGCTACATTCCTGATTGTATCGGGAAGAGCAGCCGGACAAAATCTATTCGATTTTGCCCGCGCGATGAGAAACCCTAAATATGCCCGGTGGCATATTTTGTAGTCACGAGCGAAGCGTCTCACTAAAGCGAGAGCAGCACGGCTCGTAGATTAACGGAGCGGTGTCTCTATTCCGTGAGGTTAGCTAATTGGCAGTCAACAAGTGGAAAACCATAGGGCCCCACTTATAAAAACCCTCGCACCTTTCTCTTTAAAACACCTCCCAAAACTCCACCTCACACTAAAAAGTCTCTCTAAAAAGAAACTTCTAGATAGTTACCAGCAAAAGAAGACCGAAAATTAATTTTTCAACCTCTTCTCTCGCATACCGGTAACTATCAACAACAAAAACAAAAACATTCAAAAAAACAAACAGTTGACTGCTGATTAGGTGACCTTGCTCCAAAGATCTTATTAAAAAGGTAAGATGCTTTGGTAAAAACAAAAATAAAAAGCAAGATGCAAGATGCACCAAAACAAAAACCAAAATAAACACTTTCATATTCCAGTATTGAGCACACATGTGCTGCAGTACCTTGACCCACAGGCAGGTGAAACATACCTGGACTTAACGGCAGGGTATGGTGGTCACGCGTCACTCATACTCGAACGTACTTTACATGCACCGAGCAGTTTAGTTGATCGCGACACAAACGCGGTTGAGTATCTGACGGAAGCATATAGAGCACAACCATCAGTGAAAATACTTCACGATGATTTTATGAATGCGAGCGAGCAACTGTTAAAAACAGGGAAACGCTTTGATCTTATTTTGGCGGACCTTGGGGTATCGTCACCGCACCTTAACATTGCCGAACGAGGATTTTCCATTCAACAGGATGGACCACTCGACATGCGCATGGATCAAACACAAGATCTGACGGCTGCTACCATCGTAAACACATGGAGCGAAGCAGAACTTAAGAGCTTGATTCAAAAGTATGGCGAAGACCCTCGTTCGAGCGTCATTGCCCGGCACATAGTCGAAAACCGACCCTTTGCAACAACCAAAGAGTTGGCCGATTCTGTTGCTGGCATATTAAAGCGCGGCAGATCCTATGGGAAAACCAGGATACATCCGGCAACCAGGCTCTTCCAGGCGCTCCGCATGCGGGTGAATGATGAGCTCGAGCAGCTCGCTCAAAGTTTGCCAATGTGGTTAGAGCTTTTGAATCCAGGCGGTCGTCTGGCAGTCATCAGCTTTCATAGCCTGGAAGATCGCTTGGTCAAAAGGGTCTTTACTGAACATGGCGGCGATCGGTATGATGCCGATGTCCGTATACTGACACCCCGTCCCGTTGTGGCCGACGCGCATGAAATTGTTTTTAATCCACGGTCTCGAAGCGCCAAGCTCCGAGCCGTCGTTAAAATAAAAAACCAAAAATAAAAGGAGGGTAGGCACTTATGCCCATTCACGTCAAAAGTTCCTCCAGAGCTTACAAAGTACACGTCAGAGTACTGTAAGTTCGAATCGTCGCAAGTCTTGCCAGTCTTTGGCCAAAATAGCTAAAGACTGGCAGGTGCGACTACAAAAACAAAAATAAAAAGAAACACGTACCATGACATATTCCAGCTCACTGGCGGTTGGTCGCCAGCGCTTTGCTCAGTCAGCCGACGCACGTCCAAACAATCAACGGACGACTGCTTGGGGCAAAAATCAAAACACTACAAATTTTTCAGACAAGCGACGTTTAGGCCCAGTCAGTAATACGATTATGCTAATTGTACTGACTTGTTTGCTCGGTTTGTTATATCTTACCCAAGTTACTAAAGCAAATGCCTATGGCTATAAGATTAATACGCTCAGTGAAGAGCGCAATAAGTTGCAAGGCGAGCATGATCAGCTAGAAGTTGCTGCCGCTCGTTTGCAGGCAGTTGAACGAGTCAAGAACTCGGCGGCTGCAAAAGCCTTAGTTTCGGTCGCGCCGCAGGCGACACTCCAAAACTAAATCTTATCGATACACTACCTAACAAGGACGAAGTACTGACCATACGTGCTAGATAACAATTCGTCACACCAATTAAGCTATTCTCCCGTGCAACGACGTATTACCGTTTGGTATGCTGCGCTTATATTTGTTAGTTTGGTGTTTGTTGTCCGCTTATTTTATTTACAGGTCATTCGGCACGATTATTACGCAAAGGCCGCACTAAGCGGACAATTAAAAGAATATGAGCTAGAGCCGGAACGTGGACTCATTATGGCGCATGCTGGTGAAGATACGTTGCCTATTGTCTTGAATGAAATCAAATACACCTTATTTGCTGATCCAAAATTTATTACAGAACCAGAGAAGGTCGCGGGCGAATTACAGGGGATTATAGGTGGCGATAAAAGTTTCTACGAATCCCAGATGCGACAGGATAGCCGGTATGCAATCTTGGCCAAAAAGCTCAATGATGATCAGAAGCAAAAAATCGAAGCGTTAAAAGAGAAGGGGATTGGCCTTCGTGAGCAGCCGTATCGCACCTACCCGCAAGGTGGCTTGGCTGCACAGGTGCTTGGTTTTGTGAATGATGAAGGGGTGGGTTCCTATGGTATCGAAGAGGCCTTACATGAAGAGCTCAAAGGTAAGCCTGGTCAGCTCAAAGCCATCACAGATGCCGCCGGTGTACCATTAGTCTCTAATGACGATAACATCATCAAACCGGCTGAAAAGGGCAAGAAAGTCCTAATGACCCTCGATGTATCCATCCAGAAACAACTAGAAGACATCTTAAAAACCGGCCTCGAAAACGCCAAGTCGACTTCTGGTTCAGCTCTCATTATGGATCCCAACACCGGCGCCATTAAAGCCATGGCGAATTTTCCAAGTTATAATCCAGCCGAATTTTTCAAAGTTGAAGACGCTGGCTTATTTACCAACGCCGCAGTCAGTGCGCCACTGGAAGTTGGGTCAATCATGAAGGTATTAACAACCGCTGCCGCATTGAATCAAGGCGTGGTTAATCGAAATACTAGTTACTACGACCCAAGTCGTTTTTCGATTGACGGGTATGACATTACGAATATTGAAGAAGATGGTGGTGCGGGCACGCGTTCGGTTGCTGACATTCTGCAGCTCTCGCTTAACACTGGAGCTACATGGCTGCTCATGCAGATGGGCGGAGGCGAAATTAATGATAAAGCGCGGCAGGCCTGGTATGACTACATGAAGAATCATTACCGGCTTGGGCAGCGAACTGGTATTGAACAAGGATATGAAGCTGATGGTCTTATTCCTGACCCTAAGGAAGGTTTTGGACTTAATTTACAATATGCTAACACTTCGTTTGGGCAGGGGATGAGCGCCACGATAACCCAGATGGCAGCTGCCTTATCCAGCGTAGTTAACGGCGGCATTTACTATCAACCACGCCTGGTAGAAAGTCTGATTGATAGCAATGGACAAACCCAGGAAATGTCTCCAAAAGTACTGAATGATAAAGTTGTCACTCCTGAGGTATCACAGACAATGGTCGAGCTCATGGAGTATGTCGTGGAAAAAAACCATCGCACATATGGCCTATCGTCACTGCGGCCAGGTTATGCCATCGGCGGCAAGACTGGTACGGCAGAAATCTCGAAGCCAGAAGGCGGCTACTATGAAGACCGCTTTAACGGTACCTTCATGGGCTTTGTCGGCGGCGATAAGCCTCAGTATGTGATTGCCGTACGGGTGAATGAGCCAAAAATTCCTGGTTATGCCGGTTCAAAGGCTGCAGGGCCGATATTCTCGAACTTGGCAACAATGTTGATAGATAATGTTGGCGTGACCCCAAAGACTGGGAACTAGAACAGGAGTATAATGTCATGAAGCGTTACACCAAAAAAGGAACATTATGCAGGAAACATTAAATATTGCCGTTCAAACCGACACTTTGGTGCGAATTTTACTTTTAGGCTGTCTTGGTTTTGTGCTTAGCACATTGATTACACCTTTATACACTACGCTAGCGTACAAGTACGAATGGTGGAAAAAGCCCCGCACCAAAACTCTAACAGGTGAAGTTGCCAAGGTGTTTAGCGCGCTGCACGCTGAAAAGCACAAACGGAACATACCTACTATGGCAGGCATTATTTTTGTAGCCTCGGTTGCCATCGTGACACTACTGACCAACTGGAGCCGATCCGAAACCTGGTTACCGTTGGCGGCCTTTGTCGGGGCAGGGATGGTAGGACTTATTGACGATATCATCAACATTAAGGGTACTGGTAGCGGTGTGGCTGGGTTGCCTTCAAAACTCAAGCTTTTGCTAACCTCCGCTGTAGCGGTTGTCGGTGGCTGGTGGTTTTATGCCAAACTAGACGTCAGCAGTATTCATATACCTTTAACAGGATCTTCACTTGAACTTGGTTGGTTAATCGTACCACTGTTTGTGCTGGTAGTAGTAGCAACCGCCAACTCGGTCAATATATCCGATGGACTTGATGGTTTGGCTGGTGGCTTAGCCGTAACTGCTTTCTCGGCATATACAGCTATTGCATTTTTGGAAGGCAGGGAAGGGGTCGCAGCTTTTTGTCTGACAATGGTGGGCGCGCTTTTGTCCTATACCTGGTTTAACATCCATCCGGCGCGGTTTTTTATGGGAGATGTTGGCTCGTTCGCGGTCGGGACCGCTTTAGGGGTGGTAGCCATGTTGACCGACACAGTCCTGTTGTTACCGATTATTGGTTTGGTCTTTGTGGCCGAGACCGGCTCAGTAATCTTACAAGTAGCCTCTAAAAAACTGAGAAATGGTAAAAAGATATTTAAAATAGCGCCGATTCATCATCATTTTGAGGCTTCAGGCTGGCCTGAGACCAAGGTTACCATGCGTTTTTGGGTTGTTGGCCAAGTGTCGGCAGTCGTTGGCCTAGCGATGTTCCTGATGGGCAGGTATATCTAGGTGCAGCCACGTCGGCGCCCACTAGTCAGTCATACGAATAGCGGCGGGCAGCGGCGGCACCGACCGGATTATTGGCTGATAATGCTCGGCATTGGGTTGTTGGCCGTAGGGCTGGTAGTGGTCTATGCCATTAGCCCGGGTTTGAGCATACAGAAGAGTGTTGGCGAAAACTATTTTGTAGGTAAGCAAGCAATTGCCATCGGCCTAGGTGTAGCGGCATTTTTGGTGACTGCTCATTTGCCAGTTACCTGGTGGCGACGGCTCGAGAAACCATTGCTGCTCACAGCCGGTGTTTCTGCAATAGCTGTGAGGCTGTTCGGTACCGAAATTAACGGTGCCTATCGCTGGATACAGGTCGGTGGTTTATCTTTCCAAGCGGCTGAACTTATCAAATTTGCGCTATTGGTGTGGTTAGCTGGCTTTTTGACTGATCGTATCAGGTTACAGCAGGTAAATAACTATCAACTGACTTTTAAACCACTCCTATATGCCTTGCTAGCAATAGCATTTGTCGTTGGTGTTGTGCAAAGCGATCTGGGCTCAACAGGAGTTATGCTGGCTGTGATGGCGGCTATGATTTTAATTGCTGGATTGCCTCTCAAGCGCATCATGCTCATTGGGGGGCTAGTTGTGTTCGCTGTCATTATTCTGATCTCCAGTAGCTCTTACCGTCGTTCAAGGCTCAGCGTGTATCTAAACCCCAGCCAAGATTGTCAGGATGCTGGCTACCAAGCCTGCCAGGCACTCATAACGGTTGGATCGGGTGGCCTCTTCGGTATGGGTTTAGGCAGGGGAGTACAGGCGTATGGCTATCTGCCCGAAGCGGCTAACGACTCAATCTTTGCCATTTTTGCGGAGAAATTTGGCTTTATTGGTACCACGCTTTTAATTGGTGCGTTTGGGGCTTTGTTTGCTAGGCTGAAGCGGATTATCGAACGGGCGCCCGATATGTATAGCCGACTACTGGCAACTGGAATTCTGGCATGGCTGAGCACCCAGACGATTATTAACGTCGGTGCTATGATTGGTCTATTGCCCCTAAAAGGCATTACGCTCCCGTTTATTAGCTATGGTGGGACTAGTATTATCTTTGTTTGTGCGGCAATCGGCGTCGTGTTCCAGATTTCACGGTATACTACTTATGGATCAATAGCATCAGAAACCACCAGGACTAGTTATGCAAACGATAATACTAACCGGCGGCGGCTCAGGGGGGCATATCACCCCAATCCTGGCAGTCGCCGCTGAACTAAAACAACTGCAGCCCGATGTACGGCTGGTGTTCGTTGGTCAAAAGGGAGATTCGCTCACCCGACTGCCTGCTGCCCATCCGTCAATTGACGAAGTACAGTTAATTAGTGCTGGCAAGTTTCGCCGTTATCATGGCGAAGGTTTGCGCCAGTTGCTGCACGCACCAACAGTAGCCAAAAACTTTCGTGATTTTTTTAAAGTTGCCGGTGGAGCAGGGCAGGCCTATAGATTATTGGGTAAGCTCCACGCCAAAGTTATCTACACGCCTGGAGGCTATGTGGGTGTTCCGGTCGGTATGGCGGCGGCCCGCCGAGGTATACCGGTGCTGACCCATGATCTGGACGCTTTGCCGGGCCTGGCAAATCGAATTAATGCCCGCTGGGCGGCCCGTCATATAACGGCATTACCGCCAGAAATGTACAAATACCCGGTAGAGCAGGTGGTTTATGCTGGCGTACCGGTTGCTAAAGAATTCCAGCGAGTTACTACAAAATTACAACAAGAATATCGGCAGCAGCTGGGATTGCCAGCCGACGCGCAAATCCTGTTTATCATCGGGGGCGGCCAAGGTGCCCAACGCATCAACGATGCAGTTTTGACAGACGCCAGTTCTCTCCTTGAGCAGCTACCCAAACTTCACATTATTCACGTTGCCGGCACGACCAACCAGCAGTCTGTTTCAGACAGGTATGACACGATGTTACCAGAACTACAGCGACGACGTGTGCAAGTTAAGGGTTTCACTGAAGAGGTTTATCGCTTCAGCGGTGCAGCTGACCTCATTATAACCAGGGCGGGAGCGACCAACATGGCCGAATTCGAAAATCAACACAAAGCCTGCGTGGTAATCCCTGGTGCAGCTTTAAGCGGTGGTCACCAGGTTAAGAATGTCCAGCGTTGGGTTGATGCACGAGCCATAGCGCTGTTGCCAGAAGACGAGCTCGCCAAGGCCGGAACCTTATTCGAGACAGTTTCTGAGTTGTTAACAAGCCCTGAAAGGCTAGCTGAAATGGGCGAAAGGCTGGGAAGCTTTGCCAAGCCTGAAGCTGCAAAAACAGTCGCTCGCACCATCTTGGAAGTGCTGTACCAGAAAAACCATAAGGACGGCAAGTAAGGCCCATGAAATTCCGACAATCCACGCCCCGTGACCGCAGACGACCAGAAGCGCGCCCAGCAGCCAAGTCCGACAAGGTCGTTTCTTACCGGTCATTAGGTACTCCCAGCTACGATCGTCCGGCTGTAGACCCAGGACGGCACCGCCGCAACGAGACCAATGCCACCGGCAAAGCCCGGCTGTTTCATAATCTGCCAACCAAATTAGCTCTTGTGGTGATTGTCGGCTCTCTTTTGTACGTTACAACGCTTGATACACAAATAAATTTGACGGTGCAGACCCTGGCGTCTGATAAGCCGCTTCTCAGAAGCAAAGAAACCTACCAACTGGCTGCACAGGATATGCTGCAAAATTCTATTTTTAATAAAAGTAAACTCACTATTAATGTGCCCCGTTTTGAAAAACAGATGAAAGATCGGTTTCATGAGCTCGAAGCAGTCAGTATGACCTTACCGCTGATTGGTCACCAGCCAGTCGTCAATTTGATCAGCAAGCGGCCAGTGTTAAAGCTTGCGACGTCACAAGGGGTTTATTTGCTCGATAGAAACGGCGTTGCAATGATTAAGGCCTCGGAAGTTTCGAGCAGTGACGGACTAGCCATTCCATTGGTTACTGATGAAAGCCAACTTCCAATCGAAACGAATAACGCAGCCGTGCTCACAGCTGATATGACGAGCTTTATTACGAGCGTGCATGAATACTTGGTACAGAAAGGCGTCGCATTGGCCTCAATGACCTTGCCAGCGGCTGCTAACGAGTTACGGGTGACAGTTAAGGATAAACCATACTACATTCGCTTTAGTCTCGACAATGATCCTGCCCAATCAGCAGGGGAATACCTTGCACTAGAAGAGTCATTTCGTAACAGGGGTGTCACCCCTGGAGAATACGTTGACCTGCGAGTCAGCGAGCGCGCCTTTTATAAATAATCATTAAAAAAGCTAAGGCAGCATAAGCTAGGTCATTAACAGAGTAGGGGACATAACTTAGACGTAGCGCCATACGAAAAAAACATACAAAAACATATTGTGACATACATTATTTAAGCGCTATATGGACATTGAGCATGACAGATAGTGCACCACTCTACCCCTGTTAGCGTTCGCATTTTGTACACATAATATGTTTTATCTAAAAACTATACAACAAAACCGAAAGGGCGATGTGTCAAATTTTACGACATTGCAATAGAATAGCAGGGGCTGTGGAAAAACTATTACTAGGCTAACACGGCTGTGAAAAGTCAAATATTTCACAGGCAGTTGGCGAGGCTGTGGCATATCGTACGTTACAGCAGTATAACGATAATACAATCCTTAACTATGTATTAGTTAGTAGCAAAAGCACGTTATATAAGCAAAATAGCAGCACTCACTTAAAACTCCCCTGCACGGGGAGGTATAACCAATCAACTTACATTACATATAACGTGTCGCAAAATATACATTGTACGACGTCACATGTATATAGCACTTGGTGTGCTCTGCTGCTGATTTGTACTTGATTATTGTGGCTTTGTTTCTGCAATTACTATTAGTTTACCCTGCCGCACTGGACCAGGAAGAATTACTATTTTGGGACAAACATTTCTAAACTTTTAATTTGTTGAAACGTTCGCAAAATGTACACTTAGTTGATGAAGGTTCTATACAAAACTAAATCTGTATCAAAGAGTAGGCCTACTGCTCCGGGCGTATCAGCGATTACTTGCTGTGCACACGTTACTTGATTAGCTCGTAAATCTCCGATCATGAATCTTCTTTCATGTGACTCGATAGCTTCAACTGTATAAGCTTGCAAAGCATCTGCTACGGTATCACTTTCAATATCGAATTCAATTGGGATCCGATGTACCGTGGTGCCTAAAAAGCAACCTTCAGGTAATAGGTTATGTCCGTGTACGACATGTTGATTTTTAACTGCTGGCATTCCTAATAAATTGTTAGCAGCAACATCCTCGATTCGTATAAGGACTCTTGCTTGATTTATTGTATCGATACCGTGGCCGAGCAATTCTTCCTGCTCGGATGAATAGAGTTCGATTGCCCCATCTAGGCTTTGAATAAGTGGAGGAACATCTACAAAGCATATTCTGGTAAAGATTGGATTTGCCTCAAGTCGTGCCACGCTACGATGATTTATTAGTGGTGGATACTCTTCTCTGTTCCAAAAAGGTAAATCACTCATGTTGATTAGCTAGACTTCCCTAAAAACTAAATCAAAATTATTTAACCAAAAACCTGGAGTTACTTCGGTAGTGGGTCCTGTGCTTCCCTGCTCATGTGCTGCTAGGTGGCCATAAATGGTCTCTACTTCCATAAGCCTAATACCATCATCAGACAAGGGCTGAGAGGAGTTATATCGGTGCTTTATGTTTACCGGTTTCTGAAATAAATCAGCTGGAATTGGGTCTCTAACTATTGCTGCAACATCGGTCGCCAACAGATAACCCTCAGGCATGAATCCTAAGAATTCATCAGCAACATAGCGATGTCTGATTGGCTGCAAATCCCTAGTAACAGGTACTAGGCCCCAATTATGTTCCGGAATTCCTAAGCCCAAGCGTCCTAGCACCCCAAAGTGCTCTTCCCCGATAGCTACGAGGTCTTCTAGAGTATTCACATACTGCGGAACTCCAGATATTCTAACTAGCTGTCGTAGCTGTTGTGGTTCATTTTTTGGTATATCAACTGGAATATTTGTCATAAACTATCCTTCGAACCGCTGAAAGAAATCAAAATCAACAAATACTGGATTTAACTCAGCTACATGGTTAACTTTATTAAATTCTTCAAGCGGTACAGCAGTCATAAACTGTCTTGCCCGACCAGAATCCCACATGTTCCAGCCATATCGCCGCAAATGATTCATGCCAAAAGCTTTTAGCTCTTCATTGGCATCTGCAATCAAATCAGCATGCTCCGGCCAGTGAGGTTCATCAAGGCTATGATTTGCCAAGGGCTTGCCAACGATAGGTTCAACAAATACTCCAAGTTTAAGTGATTCATCTGGTAGACCTGCCAGATCGCTTATCAGTGGGTCCCCATAAGTCTCAGGAACTTGCAGCAAAGTCCATCTATGATTAGCTACTCGCCCACCGATTACAGCGGCCTGCAAGGCAAAGTATTGATCAGCAAGCGCTACTGCATCGTCGATCGCGCCACTGTAATCGACTTCAGCAGCTGCCTCGACACTAGTGACGTCAAAATGTACAGGACGCAGTACGGGTGCGCCAGATCCATCCCTGTCTTCAAAAAGTCGTTTAGTCGTCTTAGGCACTGGCGTGAAGTCAATTATTTCTAATTGAGTCGGTCGTGCTTGTGGATGGGCCATGGACATAACTGGAGCAGTCTAGAAAAGTTACAGCCCTTAGTCTTACTTTTCGTCAGCTAGGGTGTAAGTTGCCTTAGCAACTCTCTTAAACTGGGGCTTTCCCTGTAGGTTAAGTAGAATGGTTGTCTCTTTGACATCCCGGCTCTTGAGTACTCGTTTGACGATTTCATCGCGGTGCAACGGCTCGCCAGCTTTCCTAAGGACCTTCGAGATGACATCGGCAACTGTGCCCTTTTCGTAACCCCATTCTTTGAGAGCGTAAATACCGCGGCCGATGAGGACGAAGCGCTTATCTTTGATCAGTTCGTTGTGAATAGCCTGGGTAGTCACATCTTTACGCTTGAAGCTGGAGCCCTTGATGGCTTTGGCTATGTCGTTAAAGTGCATTGGCTTGCCGCTGTCGTGCAAAATAACATATATCTTGTCGCGGATGTTTTTGGGATTGACCATTGGCCACTTAATTAGCCCCCAACGGTTGTTCAGATGAGCGATTTCTTTAGAGATGCTAGCCAGAGCCTTGACGTGTTTGACGTCTTTGTTGCCAACCTTTTCAGCGATATGCTCGATGGTTACAGGCTCCCCCGCTACCTTGATGGCCTCAATAATTTTGTTGACCTCATCGCGAATAATCTTTTCGTCGTGGTCGGTCTTGATGCCGGCAGCGTGGTGGAAGAAGTCATCGTCATCAATAACGGCTAACTTGTCACTGAGTTGTGCCAAGAATGAAACTCGGGCTTGGTCAAGCCGGCTGTTCTCTTCGGTCAGTTTGGCGCTTAGGTCGCTGATTTTGGATACTTTGCCGAGAGCAAGCAGAATATCGGTAAAATGGGCCTGCACGTCCTTGATGTGGGGCAAATCAGTCTCGGCTGACGACTTGAGTCGAGCCATGACGGCCTTCTCTAGCTGCCGAACGCGCTCCCTGGTAATCCCTAGTAGTTCACCGATCTGTTCGAGTGTTTCACGGCGATCAAACAGGCCGTAACGTCGGCCGATGATCTCACGTTCTCGTTCCCTATCGATAGTGGCAAGGACATCTTTAATAATCTTCTCAATAGCTAGAACTTGTTCGGTCGTACTCTCGGCCATATGTCCTCAACATTTCCTATCTGTTAAATATAGTAAATATATTTAGATTTACTACAATTATAAAATTTATAATTTATAAAGTCAAGAGCTGCTCTCTCTTTAAAGCCTATTGTAGCACGAAGTGGACGACCCGGCACAATAGATGTCATAAAGTATTACAACGAAATCATATCATCTAGAGGGCAAATGGTGGATAAGTCATCCGATACAAGTTTTTAGACAAATGTGAAAATTACATGAAAAGCATAGTATTTATGCTTTTTTGGTTCTTCGTCTTCTAAAACTCCGCTTGGCCGGGGCTTTATCGAGCAGGTCTTTCGCTTGTGTTTCAGTGATAGTCTTTGGGTCTACCGATTTGTCGATACGGGCATTCTTTTTGCCGTCTGTTATATAAGGGCCATATGGGCCGTTGACAATTTTGACACCAGATGCGAATTCAGCAATATATTTGTTTAGATCTTTTTCTTGCTTGGCAGCAATCAGTTCTCGGGCTTCAGCCTCAGTGATAGTGAGCGGATCGTGTGGTTTGATGGATACGAATAGCTTGCCGACTTGTACATAAGGCCCGAACCGGCCGATGTTGGCCTTTATCTCTTGACCATCGTTAGTTGTACCAACGGTTCGAGGTAGTTTAAACATCTCCAAAGCTTGTTCTAGAGTGACGGTCTCAATGCTGGCCCCAGCGGGCATTGGTGCAAATGTTGGCTTTGTTTCATCCTCGACCTCGCCCACTTGCAGCATTGGACCATAACGGCCAAAACGGGCATAAATTGGGCGGCCACTCTTTGGGTCGTTGCCAATAAGCCGCGCCTGGCTGGCTTCTTTTCGGCTGGCCTTGTCAGCCCCGGCAACTAAGGGGTGGAAATCCTGATAAAACTCCTTAATCATCTTGTTCCAGTCCTGCTTGCCTTCGGCGATTTCGTCAAAATCGGCTTCAACGCGGGCCGTAAAGTCATAATCAATCACGCTACCAAAATACTTGACCAAGAAATCGGTCACCACGTCTGCTAAATGCGTCGGTACAAGCTTGGACCGGTCGGCTCCGGTGATGACCGTCTCGGTTTTGCTTGTGACACTTGATCCTTCAAGTGAGATGATGCGTACTTTGCGTTCTTCGCCTTCGAGATCGCGTTTTTCAACGTAGCCACGGGTTTGAATGGTGCTGATGGTCGGTGCATAGGTACTTGGGCGACCTATGCCTAGTTCTTCCAGTTTTTTGACTAGAGCGGCTTCTGAGTAGCGGGCGGGAGAACGGGCAAAGGTTTCGGTTGCAGCGATGGATTGCTGCGATACTTTGTCGCCGATAGCGACGCTTGGCAATAAGGTATCGTCTTTTTGGCCACCATACACTTTTAGAAAGCCATCGAAGGTCAGGACTTCACCTTTGGCGTCAAACGCCTCTTTGAGCGGACTCTGTCCTGGTTGCGCAATACTTAAGGTAATCTCAGTCTTCTCGACCTCGGCTGGGGCCATCTGACTGGCAAGCGCCCGCTGCCAAATAAGCTGGTATAACCGCTTTTGCTGCTCGTCTTGCCCGCGCACTGGTTTAGAAAAATCTGTTGGGCGAATAGCTTCGTGGGCTTCTTGGGCGCTGGAATTTTTGGTCTTATACTGTCGAACTTTAGAGTACTTGGCGCCATATTCTTTGGTGATGTAGGTCTTGGCGGCATCAATTGCCAGCCCTGACAGTATGGTGCTGTCGGTGCGCATGTATGTTATGTAACCGCTTTCATACAGCCGTTGCGCTAATGTCATGGTTTGTTTGACCCCGTAACCTAGCCGTCTGGCCGCTTCTTGCTGCAAAACAGAAGTAGTGAACGGTGCCCCAGGATTGCGCGTGCCTGGCTTTTGGCTGACTGCCGTGACGGTGAACTCTGCGCCAATGCATGATCTTAAAAACGTCTCGGCAGCTTCTGGAGTATCAAATCGGCTATCTAGTTCGGCTTTGAATTCGTCTACCCCTGTTGTGAAGACAGCGGTCACCTTGTAGTTTGAGGACTGCGTAAAGTCCTTAATCTCTCGTTCGCGCTCGACAATGAGCCGGACAGCAACCGATTGCACGCGGCCAGCGCTCAGGCCAGCTCGTACTTTTTTCCAGAGTACTGGCGATAGTTCATAGCCAACTAGCCGGTCCAGGATTCGTCGGGCCTGCTGCGCGTCAACTAGGTGGATGTCTAGATGGCGAGGATTTTGAATGGCGTGCTCAATAGCCGTCTTAGTAATTTCATGAAACACGATTCGTTTGGTCTTAGCCGGATCGAGCCCTAAAGCCTGCGTTAAATGCCAGGCAATGGCTTCACCTTCGCGGTCTTCGTCGCTTGCCAGCCAGACTTCGGCGCCCTTGGCCAGGGTCTTTAGTTCTTTAACAACCTTTTTCTTATCGGCACTGACTTCATAAGTAGGCGTGAAATCATTCTCTTTATCAATGCTCAAGCCCTTTTTTGGTAAATCACGAATATGCCCGAAGCTGCTTCGAACTGTAAAATCTTTGCCCAAAAATTTCTCAATAGTTTTGGCTTTGGCGGGAGACTCAACGATCACCAGGTTTTTGGACATATCTAAATGATTATACCTTAAGCGCCTTATGTTTGCTGTAAACGGATCAATCAGCCGCTAGCCTACAAGACTCCAGACGTTTTTGCAAATATATTAACTTTGACTATAAGTATAACCGGCCCAGATGCCGGCTATACCGCCAAGGGTACTCAAGAGTATGGTCCAGATGCCTAAGCCGTTGCCGTGGTCTAGCCAGGTGCCAAGCAGGCCGCCGAGCGTTGAGCCGATAAAAATCCCGATCCAGATATAGGTCTTTGTTTCCATACTTGTACTATACGCTGCTTATGACTAAACGCCTCGTAGCGTCCATGCCTGGCCGGATTGGGTTATGCGGCCGGTTATTTCGAGTGTTGTTAGTGCCTGATTGAACTCGCGGATTGGTAAGTTACTTTTCTCAAACAGAGTTTGGGCGTCGGTTTGACCAGCTTGGAGTACCTTTAGAATGGCTTGTTCGACATCGCTCGATCCAATAAGTGCATTTTCACTGGTACGTTCTAGTTTAAGTAGTTCGAATACGTCATCAACTGATGTTATAGCCGCGGCGCCGGCTTGCAATAGTTTATTCGTGCCTTTTGAAGTAGGACTGAAGATACTGCCTGGGACCACCAGGACTTCTCTGCCTTGTTCTAATGCAAAGTTGGCAGTATGCAGGCTGCCACTGCGTTCGGCGGCTTCGGGAATGATTACAGCCAGCGACAGGCCGGATATGATGCGGTTGCGAGCTACGTAACTTCCCTGGTTCACCGGATTATCTTCGCCATACTCGGTCACTAAAGCACCGCCATTGGCCACAATTTTAGCGGCCAGCTGGCGGTGTGTGGCAGGATAAATGGCCTCAAGTGTTGAAGGCAATACCGCGATGGTCGTACCGTTGGCATCCAGGACAGCTTGATGTGCCACCGAATCAATCCCGAGAGCTAAGCCGCTGACAATAACCACCCCTTGCCTGGCCAACTCACGCACGATAGTCTTGGTTACTTCCCTACCATAATCTGTAAGCTTGCGGCTCCCAACCACGGCAACAAACGGTCTACCATGTAGTTCGTTTAAAGCAACACCCTCGCAATAAAGGTGTTTGGGTGCGCCAGAAATGGCCGCCAATCGGCTTGGATACCCGGCTCTTTCCAGCCATAACTCATACATAGGTCATATTCTAAACCGGCAATCAACAGATACAATAGTATATTCATAAAATATTAATGAGTAAAAAGCATTGACATAATGAAATGTATTTGCTAAAATGGCAACTCGTAAGTATGGCATAGCTATGCTTAAGCACTTTCTAACATATTGTTAGATTGTTTTAGAGCGTTCGTTCAAGTTGTTACCCTCCACTTGTGACGTTTGCTGAGCCTTCTAAAGGCGAAGCGGCGTTCTAAAACAAACTAATCCCTTTAACTACCCCCTAAGGATACTGCTCGCAGTTATCTTTTCAGGGTCCCGGTCAAAGTGAGTCCAAAAGATTCTGACTAACCTATTAGGGTTAGATCCAGAGGCACGAGTCTTCAAGATTGTTTAGACATCGATGCTTCACTCGGGTGGGTTGAAGGGTAATATGGTGGGAGGTATCTGGAATTGGTGGAATTCCAAGGTATACGTCCCATGAAATCGGCCTACAGCGGTGCCCACCCCCTCTGTAGGTCGTTTTTTTATGCCCATACACCACCGGTTATATATCTCCAAATTGCAAAAGACAAACCTAAGAGATAGTTAGAAACAGTTGTAAAACAAGCAAAAATATGTTAAAATACTATAAATGAATAAGAGCTATGGTTCAAGACTTCTTGTGTCGGGTGCTTTGCTTTTGGGCACCGCTTCGGCATGTTCCCCCGAAACTGATCCTGTAATAGCCCTGAGTTCGAGGCCAACCCCAGACAGACCCTTGGATGCTGCCTATGATGGCCACACCGAACCGCAGCATACTGGCAATGTTGCCATGGTAGATAGCGAGTCGTCTTCAATTTCACCATCAGCTGAAGATGCAGACATCGAAAATGTGCCAGCGACAGCTGAGAATATCGATGAAATCAAACCCGGAAGTGTTGTCCGCAACCTTTTAGCAGTTGATGCTCCAATTAACATCATTCATGTACCGACCAATACAGGTTACGCTGATCCCGCTAGTCCAAACTATCTTCCTTCTTTTAACACAACTAAATTTTGGGGTGATGGCAGCGAAGCGTATCGAGCAACGTTACTCGAAGAGATACGTGGGACTACTGGCGGGCGCTACAATCCACCCGAAATAAATCTAACAGAAACAGCACTGTTTGATCTTGGTGCCGACTGTGTCAGCAATGAGGATTCAGCACAAGTCGAGCTAATCCAGGAGTTTAGTCAACCGTATGCCGACCCGGATTCGGTAAATGTAATAGTAATCGAAGAGATCGGCTGCGGTATTGGTGGCTATGCAAGCACAGAAATCATGCCAGTGCTCACAATTGACAGCTATGAGGATTGGGCATACACCATGATACATGAAGTTGGTCACGCAGGCGGGCTTAACCATGCAGGGACTTTAGAATGTGATACCCCTGAAACCACATTGGGATGTACCTGGTCGTCATATGTGAATGACGAAGGGTCGATTATGGGGTATACGTACTCACCCTCAGCCCATGACTTTACCTTTCCGGAGCTTATGCAATTAGGACTATTTGAGGACCAAGAGGTCATAATTCCTAGTACAACCGGTGATTATGTTATTGCTGATCCACTATCTGATGACAATTCAGCAGCGCCAAAGGGGATGATTATCGAGGGGGAAAATGATGAAAGAATATATTTCTCATGGGAAAATGACAGTGAAGCTTCTAGTGATACATTGTGCGAGTCCTACCACGGCGAACCATTAACAGATGATGTGCTTGTCACGGGCGATATAGATCTAGAATTTGGTGTAGATGTTGTGTGTCGAAAAGTAAATCTCAGGTATCTGGACCATTCACTACAGGTTCGGTCTGTCGATGAGACATTGAGGAAATCGACCGTCATTTTGCGACCGGATCGAGCCCCTGATGTTTTTGATCCTGAAGATGATGATCTTGCGAGTATTTTGTATAGCGCTGACATGCCTCTTGGTGAGGTGAATAACGGATCGACCCTGTACGCTGATGAGAATCACATAGTGACTTTTGTTGGACCTGACGGGAACGGTAATGCTGTCGTCAACGTCCAGGTACTAGACGATGAAACTGCGGGTGTCAGGCGTTAATGGCTGGCCGTGGATTAGTTCGCTTAAGATAGCGTTGGTTTCCCGGGTGAGGGCTGGCAAGAGCTCCTGCTCGGCTTTACTAAACTTTCCAAGTACAAAATCTTTCCCATCGGCCTTTTCGGCAATTTCGTTACGGATGCCAATGCGCACACGGCCGAATTCTTCTCCAATGTGCTCAATCAGCGATTTAATGCCATTATTGCCAGCGGCCGAACCGCCCACACGTAGCCTGATCTGCCCAAAAGGTATATCAAGCTCATCATGGACGACCACTACCCTGTCGGGTGTCATTTTGTAGTAATTCATGACAGCGCCAACTGACTGGCCACTGCGGTTCATGAGTGTCGTTGGCTTAACCAAATATATGTGGCTATCCGCAATTGTGCTGCTGGTGTACAAGCACTGGTGGTCCTTTTTCTCTACCCACTCAGGAAACTCCAGCGTCTTTGCCAACGCGTCTAGTGCGGTAAAGCCGATGTTGTGCCGCGTGCCGTCATACTTTTTGCCGATATTGCCCAAACCCACAATCAGCAGGCTCTTTTGCAGTCCAATCGAATACAACGGAGCTGAGGTTTCGACGCGTGGTTTTCGATAAAACAATGCCATTACAGAGAATTATAGAATATCGGCAATCTATTATCGAATTTAGCCGTTGTGGAATGGGCGTTTGCCGTGCTTGTGGGTCACGTGCTTTTCAAAGAACCAGAATTTTACTGGGGTGCCTTCAAAGCCATACTTCTCACGAATGCGGCGCTCCATGAATCGTTTGTAGCTCCAGTGTAAAAACTTGGTGTGAGCACCATACACTTTAAAGGTTGGCGATGGATTATCGGATTCCTGCACAATGTAGTTGAGCTTTGGCGTGCGGTTCTTGAGCCCGGCTGGCGGATGATCATTTGTTACCTCTTCGAGCCAACGGTTGATCTCTTTGGTTTTGATACGAGTCGCCCGCTTTTCCATAACTTCTAGTAGTAAATCAAAGATTTTGGTGACGTTTTGGCCGGTAACCGAGCTAGTAAAAATCAACGGTGCCCACGGCACAAATTCAAAATCCCGGCGCAATCTTGGGGTCATATTGTCGTGCGTAAAGGCGTCTTTTTCTACGGCGTCCCACTTGCTGACAACCAGGATAAGCCCCTTGCCCGCCTCTTCAATCATGCCGGCAATCTTTTGGTCTAGCTGCACGCTTGATTCGTTGGCGTCTATTAGCAGCAAACAGACATCGGCCTGCTCGATGGCGCTTAAGGCCCTGATGACGCTGAATTTCTCAATGCCGACCTCAATCTTGCCGTTACGGCGAATGCCGGCGGTATCCATGATTTCGATTTCTTTGCCCTGATATTTTACCGTGGTGCGGTTAATGTCCCGGGTGGTGCCGGCTCGGTCAGCGACAATGGCCTGCTGCTTTTTGGCTAGTGTGTTGAATAACTGCGACTTGCCAACATTAGGCCGGCCAAGGATGGCAAGCCGAACCCGATTTGGGTCTTCTTTGAGCGTGGCTTTTGGAATAGTTTCAATAAGGGTATCGAGCAGTTCGTCGATGCCCACATTTTGGGTGGTGCTGGTCGCATGGATGGGCTTAATGCCAAGTTTTAAGAAGCTTTCAATCGGTACCTTCGGCGCTTTATCGCGTTTGTTGACGACTAAAAACACTGGCTTTTTTGATTTGAGTGCCATCTTGGCCACGCGGCGGTCTTCTTCGGTGATAATGGTGTCGGCTTCAATAACGACCCAGATGACATCGGCGCTGTCGGCGGCCTGCAAGATTTGTTCTTGAATAGTAAATTCAAACTCGTCTTCGGGGTCTTTGATGCCGGCGGTGTCGACCAGCCAAAAATCCCTGCCCCGCCAGCTGGCCTTGGCCATAATGCTGTCGCGGGTGGTGCCGGCTTCTTGGGCGACAATGGCTTCACGGCGCCGTAATATCGAATTGAACAAGCTGGACTTGCCAACATTTGCTCGCCCAACAATCGCGACGATAGGTACTTTGTTTGTGCTCATTAATACAACAGTATAACAGAGGTAGCTAATATTGACAAAGATATCTAATAAGTTTAGAGTCTTGATTAAATCTTTAACGAGAGTAAATATGCCGCTACATGTATTTGAAACTGGTTTACTAGTTGATCCAGGCGCGATATCCCAAAACCAAAGATTACTTACAGCTGTAAAGATTGTTAGGGATGAGGCAGGAGAGGACATAGCGGCAGGACTTTTCAAAGATCTCACTATTGCCGACAGAGGACTGTTCGTCTTACCCTCAGTCATTCAGGACTCTGTCCTTGGGCCAGAACCAGTCAGCGCTGGCGATCTGGATATTATTGACATGAACGAAGAGGCATTTACGGCACATTGGTCACCGGTGAGTGCACAGGAGCAGGCTGTATTTAATCGGCTGGTATGCAATTCTCCTGGTTGGCAGCCAAGTTATGAATACCCAATAGAACTTTATCCTGTGGTTCTTGCAGAGCCGACCGATCCACAACACTACAAACTAACTACCCTTATGTATTGCTATAATCCAGAAGGTGAATTTGAAGCAGTTCCAGATGGGTTCATAGCCACCCAACAAGCCCTCTTCCCCTATGTCGCCCAAAATGCCATGAGCGTGCATAGTGTAATGGACCAAATAGCGCTGGTTAACGGGCAAAGAGGCTAGGAGATTAGGAGTAGTATGACAGCATTTCGATTTGATTTTGAGATTCAGGCAGACCGTAACGCAGTTCAGAGCCGTGGCGAAGTGATTGCCGCAGTCACTGAGGTTGGGCGTCTGCTTGGTCGTAAGGCTGGCGCTGATGCCTACGAACATGTGCTATTTGATAGAGCCCGGCTTCAGGATATTGACGCTATGGTCGTCAACCCTCAGGCAAGAACTGAACCGCCGATTTATACCGGGAAAATTGCAATTTGTCACACGGTCGATAATGCTGAAAGTTTTGCTGGCTACTGGATGGTCCCGGAGGATGGTGAGGCGGCCAGTGCCTTCGACCAGCTAGTGACTAATCATCCCAATTGTCCAGACGATGATTACATGTTTGATGCCTCGGCTCTTTTCCCTGTGCTTGGTCGGGCTACCTCCGAGGATACTTACGCCGTCTTGACCGTTATAGACGCAGTACCTGAAGGTCATGAAGCTTTTTTACGCCCCGAAGATGCATCTATTTTACCTGTAGTAGAGCCATCGGCGATTGGGACGTATTACACCGTTGAAGGTTTGACGAGATATTTTGAACAAAGCTAAGCGGTAGATTAGTAAATCTGGAGGTAAATATATGACAAACCCCACAAACCCCAGCAGTCCCGATCAGCGGCCTGGTAGGCCTGGTGGCTTGGATGAGCGCCTACGCAGTCTTCTATACTGGACAATAGCTGTGTCAATTGCCGCATTGGCTATTGGCAGGTGTTCTGGTGATGATGAAGCATCGGGTCTCGGCATAGCACCATTTACGCAGTCTGAACAGATCTATGTTATGCCAGAATATCCAACATACCCCTAGTTATTTTCTAGATACATGTTGTCAAAACGTGTCTAAAGTGTAAGAATATCTGATAATTGGATCTAAGGAGTAATTAAGTGCCAACACATTTTACAAGACCACTGTACGATGGACAGGATGTAACTTTTAGGGAATTCGCTATGGAATGCACTAGGGCTATGAGCCAGGCGAGTGCCCTTAAAGAGCTCCCGGGCGTTCCCGTCACGCCAGATACTGTAAAAATTGACGTCAATTATTATCGTGGAGAACTCGCTGCCGCGAATGATCGGTTAGATCAGGCTCTGACAATGACTGATGCAGAGGCAGCAGCCGCCGCCTTTGCCGACTATGAAGCTTCACTTAGGTGGCGACAAGAAGCTGCCGAGCATAGCGCAGCAATTACATATCGGTACTCAGCGATGCTTGATCAGGTATTGGCTTGGGAGCCACCAACTCCTGCTCACGAGCCACTCAGAGATCTTATGGCTGCTCAATTAACACACGAAATTGTCTATGATGGCTCTGTGGCTGACATCCCTGGACCAACATTGCGAACTGCAGATGAACAGCGAGCCCGCATGCAAGCAGCTGCTTGGGGCGAGATCACGCGGGCTACCGATCAGATAGTTCGAATTAGCGGCTTAAACTACGATCGCTCTCGCTGGGTCGAGCAGCTACAGGCCGGCTTGCCTCAACAAACTACCAAAATTTGACCTGCTTCGAGGCCCTGTAACCTATAACTGCCCATGCTTCGACGGTGTAGTTTGATGACTTTGTATCCTGCGGCGGCGAAGGTGCGGCGGATTTGACGGTTGCGGCCCTCGGAGAGTGAAACTTGAATTTCGAGTTTTGAATTTTGAATGATCTGGAAGCGGCTCGGGCGTTTGTCGCCAATATCCACGCCCTGTTCGGTGATTTTGTGACGGTCTTCTTCGGTGAGTGGCTTATCAAGGGTGACGTCGTAGATTTTTTCCTTGTTGAAGGACGGATGGGTTAATTGGTTGAGTAGCGTGCCGTCATTCGTCAGGATAACTAAGCCTGATGAGTCTTTGTCTAGTCGTCCGGCGATGTTTAGCGATTGATATTCGGGTGGCATGAGATCATAGATAGTTTTACTTCCCTGGCCTTCATGCGAGCAGACGTAACCCACTGGTTTATTGAGCAAAACGGTTACGGTCTTGACAGCAGGTGTAATAGCGCGGCCGTCAAGGGTGACAATATCAGACGCCTCAACCTGACTGCCAGCCGTGGCCGGTTGACCATTAATTTCTACCCTGCCCTGAGTGACCGCTTCGTCAGCCTTGCGCCGCGACAAAGCGGTCGAGCGGGCTATAAACTGATTGATACGCATGAGCACAGTATCTCGCATCTCATAATAAATTTCGAATTTTGATTTACGAATTTCGAAATTAAATCGAAATTAAAAATTCAAAATTGGCTATTACAATGCTATGGCGTTGGGGTCGATAACCGTTGCCGGCATAGATGGATTAGAGTCAGTTGGAGCTGGCATAGGCATTGGTGGCTGAAGCCCAGGCGTGGCAGCGGCAGCTTCGGCGGCCTTCTTTTGCAAGATTTGCTGGGCCACGCTGGCCAACTGCTCTTTGACTTCTTCTTTTTTAACGAGCTCCTCGAGATTATTGCCCTATTGTGTCAGATCGTTGATGGGCTGAATGACTTTAGAATGAGAGCCAATTTTGGCTGGTTCTGGTGGGCCAACAACAGGTGTCGTCGGGCTGGCGGCGGCGCTTGGTTCGGGCATTGGTGCGCCTGATGGCTGCTCGTCACTCTGGTTTGCTGTCACTGCGCTCGCCGGTGCAGGGCTGTCAGCTGGTTGGCTAGCTGGCAATCCTTCACCGGCGAAAGCGTTGATCTGCGCTGTAACGGTGGCCGTCTCTTGGGCGGTTGTCTGCCCTATTGGTGCTTTAGAAGTTGCTGTGGCCTGGCTAGGTGCGTCGACCGGTTGTTGTGGGGTCGGATCGCTCGGCGGTTGTGTGGGGTCGGCTGGTGGGGCTACTGGGGGATCAACTGGTGGCGTTGCAGGTGGATCGACTGGCCC
>JAHBAU020000044.1 GCA_018499905.2 Candidatus Saccharimonadota bacterium
AATCATTATAGGGCCTAACTCTGTTTTGGGCTTCATGGGTGATGATACCTCACTTGCAACACAGACCGCGGCAATTGGTTTTGATGCTTCGAATAACCTTGCCAACACAGGCCGCCTTATTTTGAACGTTCAAAATGGTGGATCTGCAGCAATACAGGGTTATAACACAACCAACTTGGGCGGAGACATGTTGTCTTGCGACATCGACTTCACCACGTTGGCTGGTCAGCATGCACTCTATCAAACGATCTCGTTTGGACCAGGCCTGTGGTCAGCTTTTGAAATTGTTAACGAAAACGAAATATTCCCAGGCTTGCGCAGAAACCCATGGTGTCTTGATGACAACATTGTAGGATTCCAGCCAGGGTTCGTTCTTGGTGCAAACGGTGTTCTCGACGTTGCAGATCAAACATACGTTGATTACATCGGTGCTACCACCAACTTTTCTCCAGAGCCGGAAATCCCAGAAGAGGTTCTCGCAAATCTTGCTGTGAACTGTATCAGTCCACTGGTGAATCAGGTAGTTAAAGATCGTAACGCATCGGCTTTCATTGTAGATGGCCCTGCGAGCTACTGTTCAGGCATCGTCTCTGCGCAACCTCCAGTGAACTGGGTTGGGCGTCCACAGATCATCATGCACGGCACTTCAAAGATCTACTTCCGTTCAGCGGTTGGTTGCAATGGTGAGGGAGAGGATTTCCTCGTTGATCCAGCGTTTCAACTTACTGATCGTCAAGGATATGGATCCATTATCTTCGACGTTGAAGGTGCACTCGATATCATTGATGCCGACGGCACGGGTAACGGAAAAACTTTAAATATTCTTTCCATACAAGAAGCTGACACAGGCGGTTCAGTATTGATTGAAGCTTCTGATGTCAACTTTAAATTGCGTACCTATGCGCGTGATGGCGATGGCGACTATCTTCAGTACGGTAAAGCAGCATTCCTCGTCAACGGTCGTATGAACTTCTGGGGTGCAATTGATGGCAACTTTGCATTGGGCCTTCAGCACACCGACGTTCTCCACAAGGTATTTGAGAAGAACGCAATACAACAGTCAGAAGCGACCTATATTGGTGGTGAAACATTTAGACTCTGCCCAGCGACGCTCGGAGAACGTCCAACGATCGCATTCTACTGGTCGACATTCTTCATTCACACCAGCGCTGCGTTTACGGGTGTTGATATCAGAGTTCCATCGATTCCATCGACAACCGATATTGACAACCCTTCATTCGTTGCATTTTATCATAACGGCTTCTGTGCAGATCAAGGCACCGGCCGCAGTTTGATTATGGGTACTGACATCGGTGCATTGGCATCTGATTTGGGTACCATTATCAACCGTGATGCGCACAACGATATTTTACAAGAGTTCCCACTCAACGAAGGAGCAGACATTGTTGAAATCCTCCTGACACGTCCTAACAACAACAAAGTGACAGAAGGATTGCCAGCGACGCAGATACCAAATCCATTAGAAAACCAATACTCTCAGCATTCATTCTTCTTGGCCCATGCAAGTAACATTTCTATTGGTACACCGGGACTCGTTTCGCCAAATCCATGCAGTGAAGGTGGATTCAACGTCCTCGCGCAATCAGTATTGCTTGTGGGCGGTTCATTTATAGCCTTTGAATCACAAGGTGGTTTGTTGAACCAGCCAGATACCAGTGTTGAAACTGGCCAGGGGGGCATCTTTGTTGATCAAGGCGGTCTCTTTGAAGTTGCAAGCACACAGCGCATGAGCCTCGCGGCAATGGTTGGTCTTGGTTTCAACGGTGCGGTAGACTTCCTCACCGGTACAGTGTTTATCAACAATCTTGTTGGCATCACTCGTTCAAATCTTGATATGAGCGATCCAAACCAAATTGTGGTAGTTCCCGCAAACGCAAATATCACTGATTTCACTATTGACTGGAAATATACCATCAAAGACACCTGCCCACCAAGTGCAACACCAAACTATTTCCCTTACATGCCAGTAGCAGTGCCTGCAGCATGTCAAAACCCAGTTGCAGTAGCAGCAAATACCAACAGTGTTCCAACCATCTTGGGTGTTGTTGATCAGTTACAAATCGAAAACTCACGCCTTGGCGATCCAGCAACTATCAAAGTCAGCGGTACTGTGGCCCCTGGTCCTACTGTGACGGGCGCAATTGTGCGTGAAGTAGTCTTCAACTCGACAACACCAGATTCAGGTGCGGCACCAGTTGCAATCCTCGTTATTGAAAACAATGGTTTTGTTGGTCTTGGCAGCGCAAGCCGCAACCAAGATTCGCCAGCAGCAGCTGTTGTTCTCGGCATTAACGGCGTCACCTTGATGCCAAATGGCGATGGCGAAGTCTTCTTGAACCAAAATGCGGTCATCAATACTGTATGTCAAATCGTTGCTGGTCCTGCATTCGGTGCACAGGGCGAAAACACCTTGGTCATCTATTCCGATGTTCCAACCGAAATTCGTGTAAAACAGGGTGCAACATTAGATCTCAGCCAGTTCAACTCTGCAAATCGACGTCTGGAAATTGGCGGCGAAGTTTCATTGATCTTCGAGCCGGGCTCACGCATGGTTCTTGGTGAGTACATTGAAGGTGCACCACAAAAAGCGGAAATTCACTTTGTTGATAACGCAACGGTTCGTCTCGACGCACTTACCTTACCAAACATTCCAAGCGGTAGCTTAGCAGCTGTCTCTTATACACATCT
>JAHBAU020000043.1 GCA_018499905.2 Candidatus Saccharimonadota bacterium
ACTGAACAAGAGAATGAACTGGCGCGCCAACGCAAGATTCTAGGCGAAAACATCAAGGCTATGTATCTTGAAGGTCAGATCTCAACGCTTGAGATGTTGGCCTCGAGCAAGGATCTAAGTGAATTTATTGATAAGCAGCAGTATCGAACAGCTGTGCAGGATAAGATCAAGACCACCCTCGATAAAATCACCGAGCTAAAATTGCAGTTGAAGGCCCAAAAAGAGCAAGCTGAGAAGATCCTTAATGAAAAACAACTGGCTCAGGAACAACTTGATGCGCAGCGGGCTGAAAGTGCGCGGTTGCTATCACTCAATCAGAATCAACAGGCTCAGCTGAACGCTGAGATCAAGAATAACTTTACCAAAATTGCTGAACTTCGCCGGCAGCAGGCTATTGAAAACGCCCGATTGTTTGGTAACGGTTCGATTCCAGCCGGTACTCCTGGCGGTGGTGGCTATCCGGGTGTCTGGGCTTTTGCGCCAATTGACGCCATGCTCGATAACTGGGGTATGTACAACCGCCAATGTGTGAGCTATACCGCTTGGAAAGTCGCGATTTCCGGTCGCTATATGCCAGGCTGGGGTTGGCTGGGTCTTGGCAATGCAAATCAATGGGACGATAACGCCCGTGCTACTGGCATACCAGTTGACTCAAACCCTAGAGTCGGCGATGTTGCCATTAAAAACGGTGGACAATATGGCCACGCACTTTATGTTGAAGCAGTAGCGGATGATGGCGCCATCTATGTCAGCGACTACAACCAGCAGTTTGACGGCCTCTATCGTGAATATTGGATCAGCGCTTCTACCGTTCGCGCCAACGCGCTCGTCTTCATCCATTTCCCATAGAGATACTCATGTAGGTATATTTACTTGGGGCCACACTCCGTATCTTCGTTTGTGACCTCGTGCTTCCAAAGAACCTAGGGGCAAGCCGTCTGGAATCTTTTGAAAGCAGCGTATGTGGGCTAAGGCCAATCAAAGATACGGAGTGTGACACTGCAAGGCACATTTCAATAGGCAATGTAGAGCATAATCAAGTACAATAATGCTTACGTAACTCGAATGAAAGTTTAAACTGGAGGGTTCTATATTGAAATTGTTAAGGCTGCCGTTTAAGCGCGAACATAAGTTAAAAACTGTGCTGAATGTATTGGGGATTACCGCGTTAACACTGGGTGTCTTCTCGACGGGCGTGCTGGTTGGTAATGGTGACATTCGATTGACCACCGACAACAAGACTAATAAACAGGTGGCGAACAGCGTTCCTAACGATTTGGATTACAGCTCAGTAGAGAAGGTCTACGATAGCCTCAGATCTAATTTTGACGGCCAGCTGGATGAAGCTAAGCTACTTGATGGTTTGAAAGAAGGCATTGCCGCCGCTTCGGGCGACCCATACACCGAATACATGAATACTGAGGCGGCTCAGGAGTTTGATGGAGATCTAAACGGCTCATTTACGGGTATCGGTGCTGAGCTGACCAGGGATCCGGAGACTAAATCAATTGTGGTTATTGCGCCAATTGCCGGCTTTCCTGCCGAAAGAGCGGGCATGAGGCCTAAAGATGTTATTGCCGAGATTGATGGTAAGACTGCGTTTGATGTAACAATCACCGAGGCTGTTAAACGGATCCGGGGTGAGGCGGGCACAGTCGTAAAACTAAAAATTATTCGTGATCAAAAAGAGCAAATCGACCTTGAGATTACCAGGGAAAAGATCACTATACCAAGTGTGACCCATAAAACATTGGAAAATGGTACGATTGGCTACCTCAAAATTGCTCGTTTTGCTGATGATACTGTCGAATTGGCAACGACTGCCGCTGAAGATTTTCAAGCTCAGGCTGTCAAAGGTGTGGTGCTCGATTTGAGAAGTGATCCGGGCGGCTTGCTCGACGCTGCAGTTAAGGTTTCCAGCCTGTGGCTGAAGAACAAGACAGTCCTAACCGAGCGCCGCGATGGCGAAGTCATTAAAACTTTCAATTCAGCCGGGCGGTCACCACTTGAAGGCATACCAACTGTAGTATTGATCAATGGCGGCAGCGCCTCAGCATCGGAGATAACGGCCGGTGCCCTCAAGGATAACAATGCAGCCACACTGATAGGCGAGAAGAGCTTTGGTAAGGGTAGCGTGCAGCAACTCATTAAATTCAGCGATGCAAGTGTCTTAAAGGTCACAGTTGCTCGTTGGTACACACCAAGTGGCAAGAACATTGACCGAGAGGGTATTGCACCTGACCAAGAAATCAAGGCAGATGTGACACCTGGATCAGCAGCTGACAACCAGCTGGATGCCGCGCTTATGGAGCTTAAAAAGTAACCCTTACGCTGTCCAATTGTTGTGAATGTTTCGCCATTTGCTATTTTACTTATGGTAGGGTAGTATCTCTGTAGTAAAGCCCTGACAGGCAAAGGTGAAGAGAGGTTAGACGTGGCAAAGCCTGCCAAGTATATTTTTGTAAGTGGTGGCGTACTTTCCGGATTAGGAAAGGGTATCACCGCCGCCTCAATCGGAAACCTCTTAAAAGCCCGCGGACTCAAAGTAAACATTCAAAAGTGCGACCCTTACCTCAATGTTGATGCTGGTTTATTAAACCCCAGGGAGCATGGTGAATGTTTTGTGACGCATGATGGCGCCGAGACCGATCTTGACCTTGGCCACTATGAGCGATTTTTAGATGAAGAGCTGAATTCTGACAGCTCACTGATGAGCGGGCGTGTCTTATTGAAAGTGATCCAAGACGAGCGTAATGGCCTCTATGATGGTGAAGATGTGCAGATTATTCCACATCTAACCGGTGAGATCCAAAAATTCATCATGCATGCCAGCAAAGGCTTTGATGTACATATTGTCGAGATTGGCGGCACGGTTGGTGATTATGAGCAGCTGAGCTTTATTGAGGCTATACGCGAACTCGGCCTAAAAGTCGGCCGTGAAAACTGTGCTTATGTACACGTGGTGTATCTGCCATATCTTGGAGCCAGTAACGAAACCAAAACCAAACCAGCTCAGAATTCTGTGCGTGAACTGCGTGGACTTGGCATCGCCCCTGATGTATTAGTGGCCCGCAGCGAGAAAAAGGCCAATGCCGGGGTTAAGGCCAAACTGAGTCTATTCTGTGGCGTTGAAGAAAAAGCTGTGGCACTTTTGCCCAATGCCGCCAGCATTTATGAAGTGCCGTTAACCCTTGAAGATACCGGTATTGCCGACGTTTTGTGCGAGCGATTGCAGCTTAAAGCCAAGAAGCCCGATCTAAAGGAGTGGCGCGGGGTTGTTAAGCGAGCTCTGGCTACTAATAAGCGCAAGATCACGGTGGGTGTTGTGGCTAAATATATGGATAATAGCGACACCTACATGTCGGTGTTTGAGGCGCTAAAGTCGGCGGCCATGTGGGAAGATATTGATCTCAAGATTAAATGGATTGACGCCGAAAAAATTCATTCAGTTAAAGATTTGGAAAAGGCGACCAGTGGCGTGGCTGGCATTGTGGTGCCCGGTGGCTTTGGAACCAGGGGGCTGGAAGGCAAAATCAAGGCAGCCAGTTATGCACTTGAAAACAAGCTACCGTATCTCGGGCTTTGTTTGGGACTGCAGATGGCCGTCGTAGCCGCTGCTCGTAACTCTGGTATTAAAAATGCCACAAGTGAAGAGCTCAACCCAAAGTCTAAAGAACTGGTGATTAGTACTATGGCTGGCCAAAAAGGCAAGGAACGCACGGGGGGGACCATGCGACTTGGTGATTATCCGTGCCAGATTGCCAAGGGCAGCCTGGCAGCCAGTGTGTACGGCGAGACAAAAATTACCGAACGTCATCGTCACCGCTACGAATGCAGTAACAGCTATCGCAAACACTACGAAGCCTGGGGAATCACCGCCAGCGGCACTTCGCCAGACGGGCACCTAGTGGAAATTATTGAAGGGGTTGATCATCCGTTTTTCTTAGCCAGCCAGTTTCATCCTGAATTCAGGTCACGGCCTAACCGTCCGCACCCGATGTTTAAAGGGTTTATCGCTGCCTGCAAAGCTGAAAAATAATTCTGAATTTCGAATGAATGCTTGAATTTTCGAAATTCGAAATTCAAAATTCGAAATTTGGCTCAGGCTGTGTGCTAATATGATAGACATGGAACCACAACAAACACCGCAAGACCAGCCAGTACAAACGACTAATGGCGATGATGCCGCAGCTCAAACACCACCCGCACCGGCCGAATCACCAGTTGTTAACCTGAATCCAGGACGCCAACGCAAACTTTTATTGGTTGAAGATGACGAATCGCTGGCATCAGTCTATATGTCACGCCTTGAAGCTGAAGGTTTTGGCATTCGCCGCGTTAAAAACGGGGAAGATGCTTTGGCCGCAGCAATTGAATACAAGCCTGATCTTATTATGTTAGACGTCATGATGCCAAAGATTAGCGGTTTTGACGTCCTAGATATCCTGCGCAATACACCCGAAACCACCAACATCAAGATTATTATGCTGACCGCCCTCAGCCAAGATGCCGATAAACAACGAGCCAAAGATATGGGTGTCGATGATTACCTGGTCAAATCACAAGTGGTTATTGCCGATGTCGTTAATCGAGTCAAGCAACACTTAGGTTTACTACCGACTGCCTAGAAACCTGGGGGTAGCAGATACACTGTTATTGCACGATAACCATGAGTGTGATAGTGTGTTTCTATATAGTTCAAAATAAAAAGGAAATATTATGCAGAACGAAGCCCCAGGAGTGCCACCTGTGTCAGGTACAGAACCTATGATAACGTCCGTGCCAGGAGTTGGTGAAGCTTCACCAGCGACATTAACCGGTGAGCAAGTGATGGCTGACGCTGCTTCAGCTGCTGAAAGAGTAGTTGCAGGGACAGCCACCGGGCAAACAACTGCAGAAGTAGCTGCAGGTATTTCGGCTGCAGCCGAAGCCATGGGTCTTCCTTCAACGCAACCAAGCGCTGAAACGGCGGTTGTTGACGTATCGAGTACTCAAACACAATCCGGCCGTAGTTCTATGCGGCTAATTACCGGCGAGCAGCCCTCTGCTTCACCGGCTGTTGAAGCTTCAGCTGATCCTACGCCTTCAACCCCTGTAGCGAGCGTCTGGCCGGCACCCGAAGCAGCGGCTACTCCAGTGGAAGATGCGCGCCCAGCGCCAGATGCCGCTGGGGCAACTTTGCCAGACATCCAGACTCCTGCGGCTGGTGCAGCTGTCAATCCTATGGAGCGCGGGGAAACTGCTGTTCCTCCAGCACCGCCTGAAACTGAAATGCTAACGCCTACTGAGCCGACAACTACCGTGCCACCTGAAACGACTACAGCGACAACGCCACCGCCGCCAGCTACTGAAGTCATGACTCCTTCCACTACAACAACAACCACGACGCCAGGGGAGACTGCAACACCTGTAATTACATCAACTACAACTGAGTCTCCAGGAATATCCACCTTGCCCCCAGAAGTCTCACCGACAACGCCAACCACGTAGCCCAGTGATTTAACAAATTTGATAAAAACAAAACACAGGCTGTTTGATCAGCCTGTGTTTTTAGTATAAGAGTCTATTATTCTACGACGACTTCGGTGCGAGCAACGGTTTTACCGCTAAAGCGGCGTACGCGGCGCGTTTGAAACTTAACCACGCCGTCTTGAGCGGCATGAATGGTGTAGTTGCGGCTGACAAAAGTACCTTTGCCGGCGCGCTTGGTTTGACCAACCTGACGGACAATGACCTGACCGGTTTTGACTGTTTGGCCACCAAACAACTTAACTCCGAGGCGTTGACCTTGGCTATCTCGATTGTTTTTGCTGGTTCCGCCAGCTTTGACATGTGACATGGGTGCTCGATCCTTTCTGACCGCGATCTGCCGCGGCTAAATCTCCGGTTCGCATTCACTGTACCTAAAAGTACAGCTCATTTGCGATCCTCGATTCATCCGTGGCAACTCATCAGCCAGAAAGAATCTCGGTCGGTGATTTATTTACGTTCTAAAACTACGAGTTCACGGCCGACGACTTGGTCGTCACGGTAATAGACTAGGTCTGACTCCGCTGCATGAACAAAACTCATGCGAGTATATCCCAAATCTGTTAATTGGTCAAGAACCGGCATATGTTTAAAGCCTTGTTTGGTCCGCCACGTGGGGACGGCAATGCAAGCTCGAAAGCCTGGATTGACCTGCCGGGCTAGGTTCTGCAGAAATTTCTTATGAATGTAATTGCAATCTTGGACAATTTGCTGCAAATCATTTTCGCTCGGAAGGGTAGTAAGGGCTCGGCCTAGATACGTTTCGCAGGCGATAAATGACTTTTGGTGTGGCCACTCATAATTAGTGCCATCAGCTACCTCTAGACGAAAACTGGTACCTATCGGGCGTATGGTTGTTTGGAGCCAGTGTAGGTTGGTGTCGGAATACTCAACCATTCGCGGCTCTAAATCAGTGCCGTAAGCCTCATAACCCATCATTAAAGCTTCTTGAAGCAGCACGCCGGTGCCGCAGAACGGGTCAAGCACGGTTTTATCAAAATTGACTGAAGATAGACTGCCGCAGTCTTCATCGGTTGTCGCCGGCGGGGCAGGCTGCCGGCCGGCACCCAGGTTGATAATAATTTGCGCTAGTTTAGGGGGTAGCATTCCTACGCGGGAATCCCGCTTGGGTCGTTCCCGGTCACGCAGGCTGTAGGCGTCTATATCTTGTTCGGCGATGTTTTGCGCCAGAATGGTACGCTGTCCATCTGCGACAAACACGAATTCCCAGCCCAGACTACCAGTCAATTGATTATGGAGTACCTGAGCACTGTTGAGCGCCAATTCCTTATTTGGGATCACACGGACGTTTCGTCCTTCGCGCTTGATAGTTTTCTTCAGTTCGAGCGCGGTGGCGTTTAATCGTTGCACGGATACACCCTTTAAACCAAAGACACTGAGTCCAAGTTTGAGCTTGCCCTCAGGCAGGTAGTCAAGATGCTCAGGGATTGACTGTGCCAAGAATTTTTGAATGTCTCCCCAGTTGCTGCTGTCGATGACCGTTAATACTTTGCAGAATTTTACTGTGCCGCCAAGGCGGCTGAAGTCAATATGTCGCGGCTCAAGCTCGAGTAGGGCGGCCGTTTGGCCGACTGGTCGCAATACACCACTGCCATATAAGCTTTCTAGCTCGGCAAGGCCAAGTGCCGGCTGGCGGCCTAATATACATAAGGTTTGCGACATATACTCGTAGTATAGCTTACATTAAGGAGTAGTTTATACTGTATTCTAAGACAATATGAGCGAATCACATTTTTTGAAGCGACGCTGGAAAGTAATCGTCAACATTGCCACCCTGACGGCAATGGCTGTGCTGATTTACGCTGTTCGTGAGGAGCTGGCGCAGACCATCGATAACCTTCGCAAGGTTAATTTGTGGGTGCTAGCGCTGCTTATTCCGATTGAAGCACTCAATCATGACTCTTATGCGCGCATGTTCCGTTCTTTATTTGGGATAGTAGGGCACAAGTTGCACTACAAAGACATGTACAAAGTGTCCCTAGAGCTCAATATGGTCAATCACATCTTTCCAAGCGGCGGCGTGTCGGGTTTTTCTTATTTTAGTTTACGCATGAAGCAATTTGATGTATCGACTGGTAAATCAACACTGGTGCAAACCATGAAATTCGTCTGTTTGTTTATATCTTTCGAGGTTATGCTCATTTTTGGTTTGTTAGCGCTGGCCATTGGTGGGCAGGCAAGCAACGTTGTTATCTTGCTCGCCGGTTCGCTAGCCACCTCGCTAGTTATTGGTACTCTTGGCATTGCTTATGTGATAGGCAGCGAGCGCCGCATCGACAGTTTTTTCACCACGATTACCCGTGGCCTAAACCGAGGTATCCACTATCTTCGGCGCAAAAACCCCGAGACCATCAACATTCTCAAATTAAAAGGAATGCTGTTCGATCTTCATGAAAACTACTTGCTGATTAAAAGTGATTACCGCAAGCTCAAAGGTCCGCTGCTTAATGGGTTGATGGCCAACCTTACCGAAATTTTGGCCGTGTACATTGTTTACGTGGCATTTGGCTACTGGTTTAACCCAGGAGCAATTATATTGGCATATGCGGTTGCGAACTTTGCTGGGTTAGTGTCGGTCATGCCTGGCGGTGTCGGTATTTATGAGGCGTTGATGACGGCAGTTTTGGCGACCGCGGGTCTATCGCCAGCCGTCACCATCCCGGTGACTGTGATGTACCGCATGCTGAACACGGTAATCCAGGTAGCACCAGGTTATTATTTCTACCACCGCGCGCTTCATGGTCGGTCGGCACCTAAACATGCAGCCTGAGCTTATTTTTAGTCCCACTGATTTTGTCGCGGTTACCAACCAAGTCTTTGATCAGGCCTATCAAGGCATGGTCACCATTGAGGGTGAACTGAGCGATTTTAAGATCAGCCAGAACAAATGGGTCTATTTTAACCTCAAGGATGATATTGCCAGCGTTCGTTTCTTTGGAACCGTTTATATGCTGCCAGGGCCGCTAGAAGACGGCATGAAGTTAAAAGTAAGCGGCGCCCCGCGGTTGCATCCGAAATTTGGCTTTAGTATTACCATTCAAACCATTGCATTGAGCGGTGAGGGTACTATCAAAAAAGCTTTTGATCTCCTGCAAGCCAAGCTGGAGGCCGAAGGCTTGTTTGACCCGGCCAGAAAGCGGTCTTTGCCGTTTCCGCCAGGCCGTATTGGTCTTATAACCTCGGAACAGTCGGCGGCCTATGCTGATTTTATGAAGATTTTGAACGCTCGGTTTGGTGGCGTGGCTATTCGCTTTATGGATGTCCAGGTGCAGGGCGAGCCGGCGGTCGGTCAGATTGTCGAAGCTATTCGCTATCTGAATGAGCATGAGCCCGATCTTGATGTACTGGTGGTAACTCGGGGCGGTGGCAGTTTGGATGATCTTGCCGTGTTTAGTACTGAGGCAGTCACACGGTCGGTGGCTACCAGCCGGATCCCGACGCTCGTAGCGGTCGGGCATGAAATCGATGTCAGTCTTGCAGAATTGGCGGCCGACAAAAGGGCCAGTACACCCTCAAACGCCGCCGAGTTGTTGGTGCCTGACAGGGCCCAGGAACTGGCTCGGTTACGAGCAGAATCAAGACAGTTGAACAATGCACTTATTCAACTAACTAGCTCTATACGCAATAATATTGAGAAGATAAAATTACAGTTTGAACAGTCCATGAACACGCTTTTTTTGGATTCTCAAGCCCGCCTCAAAGAGTACGAACGCTTACTGACTGCCTTAAACCCACGGAATGTACTGGGGCGGGGGTACGCCATTATCCGGCAGCAGCACCGGGCCGTTGGCTCCATTGCCCAACTGCAACCTGGTGCAATAATCAGTATTGAAATGAAGGACGGCACGGCAGATGCCCAGATCACCAACGATAATGTAATAGGAGGCGATAATTATGACCGCAAAGCAACCATTTAATTACCAGGCAAAGACCGCCGAACTTGAATCGTTTATAGCAAAGCTAGAGAGCGGCGAACTTGATATTGACGAAGCGCTTACAGCCTATGAAGCAGCGCAAAAGGTTTTAAAAGAACTGGAGGCGTATCTCAAAACGGCCGAGAATAAAGTGGAGAAGATTAAAAAAAGCTCACTTTGACCGGCGTAGGTGAGTAACACCTGATTGAAATAAATCGCCAGTTGCATTACCATTAACGATATATGAAGCGGTTAAATAACCAAGGTGCGGCTTTTACTGGTTTGATTATCGGTACTTTAGGCCTATTTTTGATTGGTTCGATTGGTTTTGGTCTTTGGGCCTACATTGGCCGAGAAGACTTTAAGAAGAATTCTGACGCCAAAGCTGCCCAGGCAGTTGAAGTGGCCAAGATCCAGCTAGCTCAAGAAAAAGATGCTGAGTTTGCCGAGCGCGAAAAAAGCCCGTTAAAAACCTATACTTCACCAGCTGCGCAAGGAAGCATCAGCTTCACATTTCCTAAGACTTGGAGCGGATTAGTGAGCGAATCTAGCCAATCGGGCGACCCAAAGCCGCTCGACGGATATTTCTATCCAAACTATCTGCCAAGTGTCACCTCAACCACTATTGCGTATGCTTTGCGACTTGAGCTTCTCACTCAGGCTTACGATCAAGTTCTTAGCCCGTTTAATAATCAAGCCTCGTCTGGCACTGTGCGTGTAACAGCTTTTAGACCAGACAAAGTGCCCTCAGTTGTTGGTGTAAAAATTGAAGGCACCTTGCCGAATAACAAGCAGGGGATTATGTTAGTGTTGCCGCTGAGAGATAAAACTATCAAGCTCTGGACGGAATCAACAGACTTTTCGGCCGATTTTAATAACAGTGTCATCCCGTCTCTTAGTTTTGTTCCCTAGAGAGTGCTGTAGCTTGGCGCAATAAGTTTTACTACAGTATTTAAGTCTTAGAATTGCTATAATTGGCAGACAAGTTATGAGGGTAACAACACGCGTGAACAAGGCGGCTGCCGGAGGGTTGGCCGCCGAGGAACGTCTTCTGGCAGCACTGGCCGAACACGTCAAACTGCCGCTCATGCAGATCGCCCGCCGCTCGGAATTGGCGCGACAGAATGGGGATTATGAAAAGCACCTGGAAATTATTGAGCTAACAGCCGATACAGCTCTCCAGCTACTCGACAGCTATTTATTGAGTCTTCACTTAACGCACCGTGATGCAGTTGAACTGCAGCCGGTATCTATTGGTGCCACCCTCGATTCAGTGGCACATGCTTTGGACCGTATTGCCAAAGACACTGGCACTGAGTTGGAGATCCGTCTCAGTGGCAGGTTTGAGCCTGTCTTAGCGCACCCCGGCGCCCTGGAGTCGGCGCTGGTCTCGCTCGGCTGTGTGCTTATTGAAGCCCAGCACACACAAGCTGCGGAGACTCCTAACCCCAAACTCATGCTGGCAGCACACCGAAGCAAAAACGGCATCGTCACTGGTTTATACGCTGGGATTGATACGTTGAGTCAAGAAATGTTGCGACGGGGTCACAGTTTGTACGGTCGGGCCAGGCTGGCAATGCCGGAGTTAAGTGTGGATAGCGGGGCTGGCGTATTTGTTGCCGATTCACTGTTGAGTGCCATGGCTTCACAGCTGAGAGTTAGTCATTACCATTCGTTATCCGGACTGGCGGCGACGCTGGCATCAACCAAGCAATTAGAGCTCGTGGTGAACTAAACAAAAGAAGGGGGAATACGCCAGTGGCACGTTTACTCATCATCGAACCAGACAAACAATTGGCGGCAATCTATCAACAGGCTTTAGCGGCTGCGGGGCATGTAGTAGAAGTGTGCAGAAACGCTGCTAGTGCCATAACTATGATAGATACCAAACGGCCTGACTTGCTACTTGTTGAGTTAGAGCTGCCGACTCACAACGGTGTTGAACTGCTCTATGAATTACGGTCTTACAATGATTGGCGCAAGCTGCCGGTGGTGATTCTGACAAACCAGCCCTTTGCCAACAATCCGCGCGCCACAGCTGTTTGGAAACGCCTTGGCGTGAGCGGACACTACTACAAGCCGTCTGTGACGCTCGGCAAGCTGTCGCAAATCGTCAATCGGCATCTTGTGCTAGCCTCAACATGAACGCCCTCCATACGACCGGTATTGTTTTGTCACGCACTAATTATGGTGAGGCCGACAGGATTATCACGGTCCTGACGCCCGATAGTGGCAAGTTGCGGTTGATGGCCAAGGGTGTTCGCAAACAAGGCAGCAAACTAGCTGGCGGCATCGAGTTGCTGTCTGTAAGCCAACTCAGCTATATACCTGGTCGGCGCGATTTGGGCACTTTGGTATCGAGCCGAATCGAGCGTCATTACGGTGCCATTATCAAAGATATTGAACGCACGATGTATGCTTACGAACTGCTCAAGGCATTTAACCGACTCACCGAAGATCTGCCCGAAGAAGAATATTTTACGATCTTAAACGCCGCGCTCGCCACGCTCGAATTACCAGCCATGCGACTCGATTATGTTGATGTTTGGACCAAACTAAAGCTTTTAGAGCAGGGCGGTCATCAATTAAATACGCATACTGACAACACCGGAGCGGCACTTGAGCCGTCGCAAACCTATATATTTGATATGGGCAAGATGGCGCTGTCGCCGCATCCTGACGGAGACCTTGACGTGCGACATATAAAGATACTTAAACTGACAGAACGACTGCAAAGCCCAGAGCCTTTGCTGAAGATTGTCGATGCTGGTCCAATTATGCAAGACCTGCACCGCTTGTTGACAGCTATCGCCAAAGACTACCTCTAAGTAGTACAATATACTTCATGATTTTGGAGTTTTGGACCTGGTGGTATGGAGTGGGCTGGTCTGAAGTAGCCACACGCGTATCAGCTCGAGTGGCTGGAGTCTGGCAGCTATTCTCGGTCGGCATCCTTTTTAGAACGCTCTTTTACCCGTGGAAACGGATTGTGTCGCCACCTGCAAAATCTTTTGATGCCATCATGCGCGGCATGCTCGATAACGCGGTTTCGCGTTTTGTTGGCCTGTGGGTGCGCGTATTCGCGATCATTGCTGCAGTGTTCATCACTGCATTGACTGCAATTTTTGGTGTTTTGTTGATTATTCTCTGGCCGGTATTACCTGCACTTGGATTGTTTTTGTTAGTGAAGGTTGTGCTGCCATGAACGGTTACGAAATTCATTTGGATAGTCTGCGCGCAAAGCGGGCACGTCTTGGTCGTAAGATTGGGCAGGGCGGCATTGGGCTATTATGGATTGTGGGGATGTCACTGGCTATCGGCGGTGGGTATCTTTATTTCTATGACAATGGTCCGAGTCGGCTATTCTATCTGGCTGAGGGCTTTGCCATCTGGTCAATCATTTCCGCGCTTTGGGCACGTTACGACCTACTAGTTTCAAAGCCAAGCAAAAAAGCCCCCACCTTTGATAACCACCTAACTACCGATCTTCTCAGTAGTCTCAAGGCGCCCATTACACCAAAATCTGCTTGGCAAGCTGCTACTAAAGCAAAGGAAGGTCGATTTATCACGAATCGATTGATGCTACCGGTTGAGGAAATCGGCAATATGCTCGGTGATCAAGAGGCTGATATGGGCGGGGTTTGGTCGCTGTGTGAAAAACTACGCGAAGGGCAGACTGACCCGTTGATTAATGCAGGAACTTTGGCTACGGCACTCCTGCTTACTAGCGAATCAGTCAAAGCCAACATGAACCGGATTAATTTACAGCCAGAAGATGTCGAAGAGGTGCACGGCTGGTTGAATCGCTTACTTGATTACTTTGCGCGGCCAAAGCCATATTTTGGCGGGGTAGGTCGGGACTGGGCCATGGGTTTTACGCCTAATCTAGAGCACTTTGGCCAAAATCTGAGCAGTAATATTCAAGCTGGGCGTGGTCATTTTCACTTTTTGGCCAATCTTGGAGTTGTTGATTCGCTGGCACATAACCTTAGCCAGGGTGCTAGTTCGGTAGCTATTGTGGGCCCGACTGGTGTTGGTAAAACCGAGCTAGTGAATGCGCTGGCCGAACGCCTGTTGTCCGGCCAAGAAAAGGGCCTGGAGCATTACCAGGTGCACAGCCTCAACGCATCACTGATTTTGTCGCACGAACAAGGCAGTAAGGAAAAGCTGCTGTTAACGCTATTTAGTGAGGCCATTCAAGCCGGCAACATAATTCTATTTTTGGATGAGGCTCAACTGTTCTTTGGAAACGGACTTGGGGCGATCGACCTTTCGCAGGTGCTTCTGCCGGTGCTCCAAAGCCGCCGTCTAAAGCTGATTGCGGCGTTTACGCCCAATGACTTTCAGCGCCTAAAAGTCGCCAACGAAGCTCTGGCCAATAGCATGGCGGTCATTAACATCAACGAGCCGTCAGCCGAGGACACCCGAAAAGTGGTTGAGGATGCTGCTTTGACGCTGGAAGCCAGAACTGGCCTACTGATTACCTACGAGGCTATCCGTGAAGCCTACCGCTTGAGCGCACAGTATCTGAGCGATCAAGCTTTCCCGGGTAAGGCTATTAATCTGCTTGATCAGGCCGTGCCGTACGCCACCAACAAAGTACTGACTGACGATTCAGTACAGATGGCTATCGAAAAAACCATGGGAGTTAAGCCAGGCAAGGCTAACGCCCAAGAAGCCGATGTGCTATTAAACCTTGAAAACAAGATTCACGAGCGGATGATTAACCAGACGCAAGCCGTCAATGCCGTGGCTGCCGCTCTCAGGCGGGTGCGCGCTGGAGTCACGAACCCGAACCGTCCGGCTGGTAGCTTTTTGTTCCTGGGGCCTACCGGTGTGGGTAAAACCGAACTAGCTAGGTCACTAGCCAATGCTTATTTTGGTGATTCGACGCGCATGATTCGACTGGATATGAGCGAATACCAGCGACCCGACGACGTGGCTCGGCTATTAGAAGATGGGGGCGATAGTGCGCAGAGCCTGATTATGAGTATCCGCAAGCAGCCATTCTCAGTGGTGCTCTTAGATGAGATAGAAAAAGCTCACCCGAATATTCTCAATCTGATGCTGCAGTTGCTCGACGAAGGTCAGCTAACTGACGCCGGCGGCCGGGCGGCCTCATTCAAGAGCGCGATTATTATTACCACCTCTAACGCCGGGTCAGCAGATATTATTGCACGCATCACTGCCGGTGAGAGCATGTCATCATTTGAACGTCCCCTGATTGATAAGCTAATCCAGAGCGGGCAATTCAGGCCCGAGCTTATCAACCGTTTTGACGACGTGGTACTGTTTAGGCCGCTCAATCAGGCCGAACTGACCCAAGTGGCAAAATTGATGATAGGTGAAGTTAACAAAAACCTGTCGCACCAGAATATTACCGTGTCACTCACCGATGAGGCATTAAATAAAATTGCCGCTGCTGGTTACGATCCACAGTTTGGCGCCCGCCCGATGCGCCACCTCATTCAGCGCACTGTCGAAGATGTAATAGCTACCAAAATCTTGCGAGGTGAAGCCAGCCCAGGCTCGACAATCGTTCTCGACGTCAACGACATGCACCTGCCAAACAAAGAAGGCTAGATATTTAATTGGGGCTATGCTGCATAAGGCAGCAAAGTTGTGTTGCTCGATAAATTTTAAAATTTTGTAAAATGGCGTATACTCCTGGGCAATGAGTACATTTGATGCGCAGACGGGATTTCGAGCGGTTGACGATTTTAGAATTGGTGAACAGGTTGGGCGCGAAATTCACGCGGCTCACAGACTTCGAGAGGAAGCTTTTGCCGACAGGGTACACGCTATCTCTGTATTGCCAGTTGCTCTTGTCGCAGATTGGTACGGGGAAGCGCCGCAGCAAGTTCGACAAATGTCAGAGCCAGTTATCTTTCCGCCTGATTTTATGATTAGTGGCATGTGGTAAGTCTAAGCTGTTCATATCTTTTGGAGTTCGCTATACTTTTAGCCAATGAGTGATGCTAGTTTAGAAGACATTGTTTCTTTGTGTAAACGCCGTGGGTTTGTGTACCAGGGAAGTGAGATTTACGGCGGCGAAGCCGGGCTGTATGATTTTGGCCCATACGGCGTCGAGCTGCTCAACAACATCAAAAAATCGTGGTGGCGTCGCAATGTACACCTCAAAGAAAATTATGTCGGGATTGATTCCGCTATCTTTAAGCATCCAAAGGTCTGGGAAGCTTCTGGCCATGTAAATGGCTTTTCTGACCCGTTAGCTGAATGCAAAGAGTGTCATTATCGTATTCGGGTCGATAAAGAGCTGAACGCCATCGGGGTCGAAGCCGATGAAAAGATGGATGAAGCAGCACTTAATAAGCTCTTTGACGCCAATCGTGACAAAATCAAATGCCCTAACTGTGGCAAGAAGAATTTTGCCGAAGCCCATGCCTTTAACTTGCTAGTCATGTCCAATCTGGGAGATTTTACTGGCACCAACGAGCGGCCGGTCTATTTGCCCGGTGAAGCCTGTCAGGGGATTTATCTGAACTTCAAAAACGTCGTGGACACCACGCGCATGAAGGTGCCGTTTGGGATTGCCCAAATCGGCAAGGCCTTCCGCAACGAGATCAGCCCACGAAACTTTTTGTTCCGTACCCGCGAGCTGGAGCAGGCCGACACCCAATATTTTGTTAAACCTAACGAGAATAAAGAGGCTTATGACAAGATCAAAGCTGACCGCTGGGAATGGTACGTCAACGATCTTGGTTTAGCCGAAGCTAAACTGCGCTGGAAGCAGCACGAAAACCTAGTATTTTATGCCAAAGATGCCTGGGATATTGAGTATAACTACCCAAGTCTCGGGTTTGACGAGGTCGAAGGTATTCACGACCGCACCGACTATGACCTCAGCCAGCATATGAAATTCTCCGGTACAGACCTGAACTACCAAGATCCGGTTACTAACGAAAAATACATCCCATGGATCTTGGAAACCTCTATGGGCATGGGGCGGATTTTCTTGGCCGTCATGTCCGATGCTTACACCGTTGAAGATTTAGGGAACGGTGAAAGCCGCACGCTACTCAAGCTCAAGCCAGAACTTGCGCCAGTCAAATACGCAGTATTCCCATTGCTCAAGAACAAACCGGAGCTTGTTGCTAAGGCCAGGGAAATCTACGAACAGCTGAGCCAACAGCATATCTGTGAATGGGACGACAACGGCAATATTGGTAAGCGTTATCGTCGCCAAGACGAAATCGGTACGCCATACTGCGTGGTCATCGACTTCCAAACCCTAGAGGACGGCACCGTCACCGTCCGCGACCGCGACACCACCGAACAAACCAGGAAAAAGATTGATGAGCTTATTTGACGAAACCGGTACAAGTGATGGGCGAGAAATTATTGAGCCCTGCCTTTATGCAGCACGCAGCGGAGCAGGGGACCACTATGTTATTGATGCAGTTCCGCCACTTAGTTATGATGACGCCGCTTACGCACGGTTAGTTTTGGGGGCACGTTCTGGGGTGTATTGGCAACAGGTTTGGAATGACGACCGCCTAACCCGATTCACCAGACACAATCTGGCTGACGGAAAAACGAGACTTGAGCCTTTGGTGTTAGGTCTTGCACGAGAGCTTAGGATCGGCGACGCGGTCGTTCATGACACCTCAACAATTGTTCCAATTGACTGTATTCCTCCAGATGCTGGTGGTATACAAGGTTTTTACGAGCGCTATGTAAACATTGGTGAAGACGCCTACTTCGCAGGCGGGTAGAAGAAAATGAATACGATTTCTCTAGAACTGCATGTTTCCGACTTTGTGCCTATTAAGCAGTATTACACTGCACTTGGTTTTGAAATTGCTTGGGAGCGCAAGCCAGAAGGGCATAAGGGCTATCTCGTGCTGACATTTGGTGATAGTACTTTATGTTTCTGGGCTGGCAATGAACTGGTGTATGACCAGTCATATTTCAAACAGTTCCCAAATAATTCTCCCAGGGGCTACGGAGTTGAATTAGTTATTAATGTCGATAATATTGAAGATTTTTATAAGAAACACGAAATAGCACTTAATGTTGTTGAGCCACTAAAGACCAAACCCTGGGGGTTAAAAGACTTTCGTGCTGTTGATCCAGCTGGCTTCTATCTTCGATTTAGTGAGCCGCACGACGTTACTGATCCGAAATACGCTGTTCAATAGCACTCCGCTTCACAAAATCTGCAATAACTCGGCTGCCGAAGATGAGGGTGTAGAAGATACTGAAGGCGTGGCCGCGGGTTTTGATTTCCTTTTCGACGGCTCCAGGGATGAGGGTTTCGGACACTGGCACGACCGGATCATAGATTGGATGAATGGACATAATGCGGGCAATCTGGTCTTTGCTCAAACTATCAAGGCTGTCTTTGACCATGTATATGGACTTTCTAAACGGTGGATTGGCAATAAAGTATGATTCATCAACTTTGTCTGGGTTTTGAATCTTGCCGCAAATACACACAACGCTTGCAATAACTTTTGATCGAGCAGAATAGGCATTAATAACCGCACTGGCACCAGCGCTCGCTCCCACCAGCGACACTTTATTGCCATTGGCGGCAACTGTATCAATGTGTGCAACTAGCCGCTGCAATTTGTCCTCAAACGCCTCATCACTTCTCCAAAGCAAAGGGAAGTAGTGCGGCCGCAGCCCAAATACCCGCCAGAGTTGAATGACAATATGCTGACCATAGCTACGATGATCGCCGAGTCCTGGTACATAAATAACATGATGCGACATACCTACACAGTATACCTGTTTAAGATGCTATGATTATTCTATGAGCAAATGGCCGTCCTCAGATTATATCTTTACGCTCCTTGATTTTGCCGATGATCTTGCACCGCGCATTACCGATGAGGAGATGTTTAAACACCAGTACTTCATTACACTCATTCAGATTGAATATGTGCTGGATTCGTATGGTCGTGGGCTCGTGCTGTACGAAGCTAGAGAGCGGGGTTTACCAAACGCAGAAGCATTGTTCAAAGAGGCCGAACGGCGTATGGACGCTCTCCGATTGACCATTCGCCGCCTGGCACAGACTTATGATTTTGACGATACGCTTCGTGAGTATACTGATATGATCTTGCGGGACTGGAAGCGTTCATCTGAAGATAACCGTAATGCAACGAATGTAAATGATGGGGGCCGGTCAACATGAAGGTGATCTTGTTTGATTCAGATGGTGTTATAAATTTGCCAGGCGAGTTTTTCTCGCAGATTTACGCTAAATCTCATGGGCTGGATCCAGAACCATTTGAAGAATTTTTTAAAGGGCCTTATGCCAAAGTCAATGTGGGGCAGACGGATCTAAGAGAGCTGCTAATCGAGTATAAGGATTTATGGCAGTCCGAAGACCCCGACGCAATTATGAAATTCTGGTTTGAATCAGAAAATATTAAGAATGAGCCGCTGTTGGAGCTGATACAGCAGATTCGCGCTAGTGGAATTAAGTGTTACTTTGCTACCAACCAATCGAAGTATCGTGGTGAATACATGAAGCAGGTTATGTTCCCAGGCTTATTTGATGGTAGCTTTGTCTCGGCGGACTTAGGGGTTCAAAAACCGGATCTAGGATTTTATGAAAAGGTGATAGAGCTGCTTAGGCGCGAAGTACCGAATTTGAAACCCGAAGAGATTATGTTTTTCGACGACACGCAAGAAAACGTTGACGCTGCTAAATCACTTGGGATTGACGCGCATTTTTATGAAGGCATTGATCAAATCAAGTCACTAGTCAAGGTATAAAATATTGGCGCCGTCGTAGGCGGCGGCAAGGGGTGGCCGCTAGGTCCGTTGTTGTAAAAATCTTGGAAATCGTTTGTAAAACTGCACAAAGCACAGTACATTAGACTGTTATGAGTGATCAGGAACTAAGACCTGGTGTAATCGAAAGCGTGCCGTCCAGGGCAGAACGACTACAAGATATTCTGGATCGGTTGGCATTATTGCCACCGGCCCAGAACGGGCTGGAAGCCTATGCGCAAATGGCGGAGTTGATCAATACATCCGAAGATGCGCTGTTTGGGGATCATTGGGACTTGCCGAGAACATTTCTTGATGGGCGTCGCACCGACAGACTTTACCCCATCTTACCTGAAAGTTTTTTTTCGGTACCTGCGTTTCCTGGTGTGACGTTGATGGTGTCCAAGGTAGAAGTAGTATTCATGAGTCGTTGGGGCGCGATTGAAATGCAAACCAAGGATCCGGATGACAAGTTTGGCGAGCGTATTCCATTCTGTTCTAGGTTTGAAAATGTAATTTTTTCCAAACCCGATGCTCTTGGCGACGGAGTATGGCACGACAAAAACAGATTTTAGTCATGGCAAATGGAGAATGTACCAAAATTGCTCTAGTCGGAGCCGGATGTAGCGGCAAAACGAGTTTACTAGAAGCTCTGCGCTCCGAAATGATAGGGAGCAACACGATATTCTTGGACGAGGTCGCTCGGGAGTATTACTTGCTTCATGAGGGTATGTCTGAAGAAGAAAGGTATGGTTTTGAAGCTCAGGCGGCAATTCAACAACTTTGCCTTGAAAGAGAGCTCGCCGCCCATTCTCGGCAGCCGGAGGCGATAGTCTGTGATCGTTCGGTGCTTGATGTTGTAGTTTGCTTGGCGGCTATGGGTGATCTTGCGGGTTCAGACGAATTATTTAGTAGGGTAGCAACGTGGATTCCATCATACACGGCAATATATTTATTAGATCCATCTGGCATTCCATTTGCCAATGATCAGGTTAGGCGCGAGGATCCATCTGTACGCGATCGCTTACACCAAGGTTTTATTGACACTTTTGCATTAAAGGGCGTCGAATACCAACTACTTGATGGTGATCTGGCTAGTCGGACTCGCATAGTTGCCGAAATGTTATGATCTAGCTTAGATGAATAATTACAAATTCATTCTTTAGCCAAGGTAAAAAAATAATGAGCGCTGGTGAACAAGTAGATATTTTGAATGAGAGGGGTGAGGTTGTCGGGACGATGTCGCGGGAGCAGGCCGAGGAAGAAAACCACGCCACACCTAATGTTTTAATATTCCTGTTTAATTCGCTTGGTCAAACTTGGAAACAACTTAGGCCGATGAGTAAAAACCATTATCCTGGCCGGTGGGATATAACGGCATGCGGCGGTGTCGTAAATGGTCAAGATGACAG
>JAHBAU020000011.1 GCA_018499905.2 Candidatus Saccharimonadota bacterium
AGATGTGTATAAGAGACAGGTTCTACACTGTCCCCAGTAACATATACCGGGTCTACTACGTCATACGTATCAAGATCAAAGAGTTCTTCGCCAAAGCTATGGTTTCTAGCATCGGCGACTACGGCAAATGCACTGTCTGCAGCCATCTCGAGCCGGGGGCTTGGCAGCCAACTGTAAACGTCTGCTTCAATGTATGATCGCAGGTCTCTGTTTGTAGCTTCCTCACCAACAACCTGATGTCTTAGGGTTGTAAGCTGGCTTTCATCAAGATCGCATGTTACGCCTTCGGGTAGAGAATTTGCGTCACCAATCCACGGCTTTATTTCTAGCAGGCAAGCAGGCCCGGCTTGGACATACAGATCAGATAACCTGTTGTTGCTCTGTACAACGAGGTCGTCGATTTCGGTTGCAACCTGGTTGTAGCTCTCTAAGAATGCTGTTGCCGTAGCGGCATTTGCACTGTCGGTTTGGGCTTCATGTTGGTAGTCACCCCTGTAGCCGGGAATTGCCAACGCTGACGAAGCAGCGAAAATTGCTCCACCAACACCAAACATTACTCTTGTAGGACTGCTCATAACGCAAATCATAATATAAAAACTCCCAAATGCAAACTAATATGTGGGTATACTTATATATATGAATGTTAATGCCGATACGGTGACGGCGGCTTTTATGCCGCAGATTATGCAGTACAAGGATGTGCCGCACCCCAAATGTGTGATTTGCTTCGCGGGCGTGCCGGGCTCGGGCAAGAGCTGGCTGGCAGAGAGGTTGGAGCATGACCTTCGGGCGGTAAGAATTAGCAACGACGATATTCGCCGAACCATAGATGCCGCCGGTGTGACCGATCGCAACACCCGGGAACGAATAAAAGAATCAGTCATAAGGCGGGTTAATAAGGAAGTAGTTACTTGGCAGAATGGGTTGCTTGTTCTCGATGCTGATGTTAGCCGTCGCTTTGCTAAAATGCTGCCGAGATTCCCGGGGTACAAAATCATTGTCATCTCAATAGACGCACCCAAAGACCTGCTGATTAAGCGGATCCGCACCCGAGAAGGCCACCGGGCAGATCCAGAGAGAACCATCGAGCTACTGGACCGTTGGCTGGCTGACAAAGCGGAGTTTATGCAGCACTTTGGCGAAAAAGTAACAATCCACCTCAATACTGAGCAGGGAATTGACTACGAATCGCTCAAAAACCAACTCATCTCAGAAGTAAAATCGTAGCAATCGACTATTACAGGCCAACAAAGTTTTAATATATGCTTGATAAAATTTCAATACTAGTGCTTGCAATACAAAGTTAGTGTGAGTAAAGTAGCCAGATATTATTGATTAAAATGAGGACTAAGAATATGAGAGGCAAAGTAGCAGGCGTCATCTTAGCAGGGGGTGCGGCATTAGGAGTGTGGGCCGGCGAGGGGATTCGCTCAGATTTTGAACAAGATCGCGTGGCCCAAGCTGATGAGGCACAAACTTGTCTAGATGATATTAGTAGTGATTTCACAAGCTTACAAGCTGTTATTACAGAAGAGCAATTACCTGATAGTTGTGATCCTGCATGGATAAGATATGAAGACAGCTTTACGGTTAGTGATGCTTTGAGCGAGGCCGCTGTTCACACCGCCCAGGCTACAGATGGAGTCGATGAAGTTGGCGATCTTGGGTACAGAGTTAACATCTATATGACTGGTGGAATTGTCGGAGCATTAGTATTGGGTATTGCCTCGGAGGTTGTTGGGCGTCGATTAAGAAGGCCGGTCTAAAAGAGCATCATGTTTTTAGACACAAATCGCATCTCCCAGATATAAAAGCGTAGCAAGTTTTACAGCAGAATAGTGTTGACTACCTCTGTTAAAAGTAGTACTATGTCCTGGCTGCTTAGAGTTTAGGTAAAAGCCCGCTTGGTTACACCAACGGAATTTTCCGAGAGAAGAGTGGCTAAAGACATAAACTCTAGGTCTATGATCCTCCCGCCTGAAAAGGAGTAATTCTTTCGACGGAAGCGGTGGCCAAGAGTCGTAACTTAACAATTTAGACGACATAAGTTTTTATCGCTAGTGAAGTTTGCCCATGTGGGGCAGATAACATTAGCAAAATTGACAAACGGCTATTGGAAAATCAGCAATGATTAACACCAATAACTAGTCAATGCACATATGATGAGAAACCCGTTTACGGGCGACTCATTACATGTAAAAAGTTACACAAGCGCACACAAGGAATGCCTTGACGTAAGATACCGATGAAGGACGTAGTAGATTGCGATAAGCTTCGGGGAGCTGTCTAACAAGCTTTGAACCGAAGATTTCCGAATGGGGAAACCCCGCTGGAGTCATGTCTAGTGGCACCTACCTGAAGTGGCCTCATCTGACGCCAAAATTTTTGATTGAGCGCGCAGATCAGCTGTCTGAAACGGCGAAAAATTTTTAAAACGTATAGAGCTTATACGTTTTAAGAAATTTTGCACCGTTGTCAGCCGCTGCTATGCGTGCTCAACAGAATATTTTGACATCAGACGAGGCCTAATAGGGTAGATTGCGGTAACCGGGAGAACTGAAACATCTTAGTACCCCGAGGAAGAGAAAGTAAACAACGATGCCGGTAGTAGTGGCGAGCGAACCCGGTACAGCCCAAACTTTTTAGGTTTCCATCTATTTATTTAGATGGATAAGTTGGTAGATGAATATCTAAAGAGGGTTGTGACACATACACATACCAAGCAGATTATTTCTAGCAATAGGAAGGATCTGTTTGGCTAGCATACGCTACCACCGTATGCATAAAGTAAAAAATTGCTAAGCAAGCAGAACAGTCTGGAAAGTCTGGCCATAGACGGTGATAGCCCGGTACGTAAAGTAAAGCAACTTTATCATGTATGTTGTCGAGTAGGACGGGGCACGTGAAATCCTGTCTGAATCTGGGTCGACCACGACCCAAGGCTAAATATATCTTACGATCGATAGTGAACAAGTACCGTGAGGGAAAGGTTAAAAGAACCCCGGAAGGGGAGTGAAATAGATCCTGAAATTGTGTGCGTACAAGGAGTAGGAGCCGGTTTATCCGGTGACTGCGTGCTTTTTGTAGAACGATCCAGCGAGTTACTAGCATATGCAAGCTTAAGCCATTTGGCGGAGGCGTAGTGAAAGCGAGCGTTAATTAGCGCGAATAGTATATGTTAGTAGACCCGAAACCAAGTGACCTATCCATGGGCAGGTTGAAGCGCAGGTAAAACTGCGTGGAGGACCGAACCGTAGCGAATTGCAACACGCCCGGATGACCTGTGGATGGAGGTGAAATGCCAATCGAACTTGGAGATAGCTGGTTCTCCTCGAAATAGCTTTAGGGCTAGCGTCGTACGGTAACGATCGGGGGTAGAGCTCTGTTTCGGACTGGGGCCTTTACCGGTACCCACCCTTGACAAACTACGAATACCGATCGCGAAACTACGGCAGTCAGAACGGCGGGGCTAAGCTCGTCGCTCGAAAGGGAAACAGCCCAGATCGCCATCTAAGGTCCCTAAATATACGCTCAGTGGGAAACGAGGTGAGATTTCTCGAACAACTAGGATGTTGGCTTAGAAGCAGCCATTCATTTAAAGAGTGCGTAACAGCTCACTAGTCAAGAGATCTTGCGCGGAAAATGTAACGGGGCTAAAGCGTATTACCGAAGATGCGAATGTCGTCCATAAGACTAAATTTACTGGTTCTTATCGTATTGCTATATATCATCCTGCAAAGGGAAAAAGAGCAGCCGGACAAAATCTATTCGATTTTGCCCGCGCGATGAGAAAAGACCGTAGGTTTTGTCTTATGGACGGCGTGGTAGAGGAGCGTTCCTATCGCGCCGAAGTCAGATCGTGAGATCTGGTGGAGCGTTAGGAAGTGAGAATGCTGGAATGAGTAACCACAAGGCAGGTGAGAATCCTGCCCGCCGAAAGAGCAAGGTTTCCTGGGCCACGATAATCGTCCCAGGGTTAGTCGGTCCTAAGCCGAGGCGCGTAGCGTAGGCGATGGACAACGGGTTAATATTCCCGTACTGGTCATATTTTTGTTTTGTTGTGCGCGGCATATTAGGAAGAGCGGGTTCATGGTTATACCCGTCTAAGTAGTAGAAATGGCTACGAGTGAAAGGTCTTTTATTAGACTAATTCTTCTGAAAGCGCTGACCAGAAAAGCAATAAAACGTGTGGATATGGCCATCCGTACCGCAAACCGACACAGGTGCTCAGGTCGAGTAGACCAAAGGCGTACGAGTGATTCTTCGTTAAGGAACTCGGCAATACAGCGACCGTAACTTCGGAATAAGGTCCGCCCCGTCACAGTGCTTGTCACTGTGACTGGTAGTAACGCCAGTTTTCTTAATTGAAAACAACAGAACCATAAGATCAGTTTTTAACTTCTGATCTTTGGCCTGTATAAACTTCGAGAATTTTTTGAGAATTAAGAAAGCTGACTCCTATTAGCACGTAACGTGGTAGTTACTGTGACGGGGCCGCAGCTAAAGAACCCATGCAACTGTTTACCAAAAACACAGGTCTCTGCAAACACGAAAGTGGAAGTATAGGGGCTGACGCCTGCCCGGTGCCGGAAGGTTAAGGGGATGAGTTTACGCTCTGAACTGAAGCCCCGGTGAACGGCGGCGGTAACTATAACCGTCCTAAGGTAGCGAAATTCCTTGTCAGGTAAGTTCTGACCCGCACGAATGGAGTAATCATATGGGTACTGTCTCAACGAAGAGCTCGGTGAAAGTGCATTGACGGTAAAGATGCCGTCTGTCCGCAGCAGGACGAAAAGACCCCGTGCAGCTTTACTACAGCTTGACATTGAACCGGGTGATAACATGTGTAGGATAGGTGGGAGGCTTTGAAGCTTCGACGCTAGTCGAGGTGGAGCCGCCAGTGAAATACCACCCTTGTTATTATCTTGTTCTTACGGAGGCCACAACCAGGTAATGAGACAAAACCTTGCGGTTTTTTCTCATCGCGCCGGGAATCGGAATAAATCCGATTCGCGGGCTGCTCTTTTTCCCTTATCAGGAATTTGAGCCGCGATGTTAACGCAAGATTTTGGGATCTGATTATTTGATTCTGGTCTCCGGACCGTGTCTGGTGGGTAGTTTAACTGGGGCGGTTGCCTCCTAAAGAGTAGCGGAGGCGTTCAAAGGTTGGCTAGGTTCGGATGGAAATCGAATCGATAGTGCATACGCATAAGCCAGCTTGACTGTGAGGCCTACAAGCCAAACAGGCACGAAAGTGGGAGTAAGTTTTCCGCTGTCGTACATTTGTACATGAGTGTGGTATCGACAGCGCTATCGGATAAAAGTTACGCCGGGGATAACAGGCTTATCGCGCCCAATAGTTCACATAGACGGCGCGGTTTGGCACCTCGATGTCGGCTCATCACATCCTGGAGGGGGAGCACCTTCCAAGGGTCCGGCTGTTCGCCGGTTAAAGTGGTACGTGAGCTGGGTTCAGAACGTCGTGAGACAGTTCGGTTTATATCCGCTGTGGACGAATAGGAAATTTGAGAGGATTTGACCTTAGTACGAGAGGACCGGGTTGAACGCACCTCTGGTGTACCAATTGTTCCACCAGGAGCATGGTTGGGTAGCTATAGTGCGGACCAGATAAGCGCTGAAAGCATATTAAGCGCGAAACTGACCTCAAGATTAGATTTCCCTACGATCCCCCAGAAAGACGATCTGGTTGATAGGCGCAACGTGGAAGTGTGGTAACACATGGAGCGGAAGCGTACTAATAGGGACATTGACTTTTTACGATCTATGAGATGAATCTTGCTTTATTGTAAGGTTTCGCTCATAGGTAGTGTATTGACTAGTTATTGGTGAGAATCACTCTCACTAATGACGTTTGTCATTCTGCTGAAAAATGCAGAGAACGTTAAGAACTTATGTAAATCCAATGCACCAGCATGGACATCGATTAAGCTCGATAAACGCAGCAGTGTCGTTTATCGGGAAGAGCAGCCCGACAAAATCTATTCGATTTTGCCGGCGCGACGAGAAACCCCGAAGGGGTGTCTCAGTTTTAATCGGTGCCCATGGCGCTGGGGAAACACCTGTTCCCATGCCGAACACAGAAGTTAAGCCCAGCTGCGGTTACAATACTTGGCCAATCAAAGCCTGGGAAAATAGCACGGTGCCGAATTATAAAAAGACTCTCCGAAAGGAGAGTCTTTTTCTTTTTGTACCATGCTATTTTCCCGATGCGGAAAATGTAGGGCTATTTTCCTAGTTATAGAAAGATTGAGAAGATATACAGAGTTCATGCAATACAATTCCAGAGTAGTTACTAGAACAAAATGGCTCATGGTTATACAGAAGTATTCTTATATAATTTGCTTTATTAAGTACGAACAAAACAATAGCCAAGGGAATGCAGTGAAGATTTAGCATGGGTGCAATTAGATATCCTCGTGTTCATCCTGGGGAAGTGCAGCTTTATCGGGTTCCAGCAGAGACAGTGTATGTTGCTGACGGCTTCGAAATTGCCGCCTTACCAACAGATACCGCTGCTGTTTCTCTGAGATTAATGAGAGATTTTCCTGAAGTGGAGCCGTTTGACGGGTCATTGACTGGTACTAGACGAAATCCAGGTCATGTTCGATCCTTCGAGCTTACCCAGTATGGCGAACCGCTACTAGATGGAGTTGCTACAACTTTGAAAGGTGGCGAGTGGACAGACCCAGCGTTGCGTTGGGAAAACGAAATCTCCATAGAAAATACTTTATATCATGGGGGAGTACAGCTCGAAGACGCACTTGCGACCCTAAGTGTTAGCCACAAAATGGATGAATGGGGTATTCGTGGCGAACGCATTCAGCGAATTGATGCGCCGCAAGTGCTCGTCGTTGATTATGAGCCGATGTCGGCCAAAAAAGTTATTGGGGGCATGGTGCGCAACCTCAGGCCTGAATATACGGGAGATCGAAGCTATATATTTTGTGATAGCAATGGACTACTTGGTAGGTTTAAATTATGGCGCCATCTCGCAGCACCTGATCGACGACCCGTTACAATGATCCGTACTGCTTCTACTGACTTACGCCTCAGCGATGTGTACACCGACTATTCCGCAATTGACAGAGAAGAGATTGTTCAGTCTGGAATGGATGCTCTGGGTCAAGTTGATCCAGATTACACCGGTCTGGAGGTTGCATCTGCGGCAGACATAACGACTTACTTTGAAGAAGCTTTACCATATAACTATGGCACACAGCTCGGCATGCTTGGAGCGCATTCGCATTGGCAACTATTCCCGCACCCTGGCAATATTTTATTGGACGGTGGTCTAGTTGACCTGGATGGTATCGTGCCACAAGTCCCCAGATGGTCATTCGCTGAAAAGTTTTTGTTGCACGGTTGCAAGGATGCTCTGGTGGTGTTAGGTGTCAACAATGACGAGTATGATACAGACTATGATCGTATTTCCCGCAATTTTCATGGCGGTGTTACTCAAGGTCAAAGAACCGTTAACCAAGGTCTCGACCCCGCTCAGATCTCTGCTGGTGGGGTATATACTGATTAATCTTTTTGAAATCCAAGAAGTTCGGTCCCTAACAGCAATTTGTAAAAACAATAAATGGCAAAAACACCATCTGTTAGAGGTCAAATCTCCAGTCCCATAAATTGACAAAACTAACCAAAAAGTGATATAATTGTATAGTTAAACAATAAACAAAACTAAGCTATAAATATGTCAGACATTGAAGGCGCAGCACCAATCCCACACGACCCATATGCAAATCCACCGGAAGGTTTGCCGGATTCTTTGGTTGCGCTTTGGACGGGCAGGTCTAAAGAAGTGCCCGATGCTGATGCAGAAGCAGCCATCGCAAATTTCGCTACTGCCGCCGAGCATCAATTTGATACTTTTGGTGATGCCTTCCAAGGGAACACTGTATTGTACGGTCGCACCCCTGACCCAGATGTCCCAGGCCGGTCAGGCGATGTTATTGCAACGCGGCGGATAGGTCCGGACGGCACGTATGTTTATGATTATCAGACACAGTTTCGCTCCACCGGTTCGGGTACAGAAGTTAGAACATACTTGATTAACCCAACCAACAACGGCCAGCCAACCAAAGCCATTACCTTGGCGTTGTATCCTCGCAGGCTGTATATTTATGGAATACAAGACCCGTCGGTAATCGATGGCTTAACCGCATCTTTAGGAAGCTTAAAAGGGATTGAAGGTCCCAAAAAGCCCGGCAAGGTCAGCAAGCTACTCGGCCGTATAGGCCTAAAATAATAAAACTGAGACTATAAAACCGATCTGAAACATATTAATAACCTCCTTCACGGGAGGTTTTTTATTTAATCAGATATAGCCGTACTATTTCCCAAGTATTTAAATGCTCATGGTTGCATTCAACCATCTCTGGTGAGATAGTAGACTCCATAAAAGGAGAAGATATATGCCTGGTTTTGAAGATGGTTCGAGTGATTATCGAATAACAGCTGATGGTCCGGCTAACCCAGATATGCTTGGGAATATGGTGCATGCTGCTGCAGAAGTAACAGATGGGGTAATCCTACAACATGGTCATAGCATGAGAGGCATATTGCATGTTGAGCCTGTTCCTGAAGGCGACCCGCAGGTACTCACGCCAGAGGTTATAGAAATGGCCGCCAAAACCGGTCAGCCCGTCGCTGTAGATCTAGGTAATGGCCAGATAGTGGCGTATACACCTATGGATGTGCAACAAGCGGTGCATAGTGTGTTACAGCAAGAAACTGAATGGGCTGCACAAATCAGGGCTGGGATGCACCAGCAACCACCCAAACTATAAACTATTAGTACTGAGCGCATATGATTTTCACAGGACCTGAGTTTACATTTTGGGACTTGCAGGGTATTGGTGCTTCACGTGGTGTGATACGTTACGCCGCACATGACCCCGAACTTGGCTTTGCTTTTGTCTATGGGTCGTCCGAACAAGAGCTAGCACAAGCGGTTCAGGAACGACAGGCACGCGCTGCTTTTGCCGCCGAGTTTCCTGATGACCGGTCACATATTGATGGCTTTGCGATGTTTCAGCGTGAAGTTGTCGTACCGGTGCTGCGCCAACCACACATGCCCAATAGAATCGTCGACGTTACATTTGTGCCGCCCTATGAAGATTCACAAGAGCAAGACGCTCGACTTGATGCTGTTCGAGAAGCAATGATTCGTGCGAATGAACGTGATGCTGACACGATCGCCCAGTCAATCGCGCGTTTTAGCCAAGGCAACTAACCATTTCTGTGAAATATCCCACTTTTCACAGCAGTCGGGGCAGGACGGCTCTTAATAACAAAGCTGACGTGGCGGGCACGCAGAGTGTGCTCGTGATCATAGATTTTAGTGTTTTAAAGTGCTAGAATCGCCTCAAATATGACAGACTCTAATAATTTTGATAATAACAAAGCCTGGTTTGAGGATGGCATAATCTTTACCCACTTGGAAGGTGTGCTGAACTTGCAAGGTGTCATAGACATCCAAGAAAAAGTTCACAAATTGATAGTTGATAACAGCATCACAGTCGCGCCAATCATCTGCGATCTTACCCAGGTAGATGACACAAGTACCGAAGCCAACCTTGCTGGCTTGGGCAAAATAGTCATGGCATTTAACACTATGAAACACCTATCAGGAATTTGGGTGGTTGGGGCGGGTGAGAATGTGCGCAAGTCTGCAGCGGTCATGAACAAGTTCTTCCTAAACAACAAAATGAAATTCGAAGACGACCCAAACAACGCCAAAATCGCCGCCCAGGAACTTATCGCTACCACCGACTCCATCGTCGACAACGCATCCTAAATTGCGGACTATTTGTTCGCCAACAATTATGAAAACCAAACCCGTGGGCACCGGCACTAATTGAAATAATTAGAAAAAATGTTAAAATATAACTAATTATGAACAGCGTTGACTCGCTATTGCCTAAGGGCATGCCAGAAAGTGTGCCTTTACACTATGTGCCATCTGAGACTGTCTATGTGGCAGATGGGTTTGCTATTGCTCCACTGCCGCTCGGCACGACAGCCATGAAGGTGTTTAACCCCTATGTTCCTGCCACCGAATGGATACATGCTGCTCGGGCAGATGATCTTGTGGCGTTGCAGCGCAACTCAAGACACCGGCGATCTTATGGACTTGCCTGGGATGATATGCCAGAAGATGTCGATGTGACTATCAAAGGCGCTGATTGGTCTAATCCGTCGTTACGGCCTGGATATAGAATTCGCGATACCGAGTACTTCGGGGGGTTGCAATATGAGGATGCCGAGGCGGCGCTACAAGCCGGTACACGATTAGATGAGGCTGGTATATACGGTGAGCGTATAGTGCGGATTGACGCGCCCCAAGCTTTACCGATGGGCAATGAGTTGCATGAACCACAGTATGTAATTGATGAGATAGTCGAATCATATATTTTTATGAAAGGAAAATATAGAACAGTGTTAAGTCGCGACACGCATCGTCCGGTCGTGGCAATCCGTACCGCTCCAACTGATATACGGCTTTGGGATTTTCAAGCCGATGCTTCAGCAAGCCAGTTGTCTGGATATCTTGAAGTCGGTATGCAGAGAGCGGCAGAAGTAGATGATGCCTATGCGGGCATGAATCCGCTAGAACCAGCAGATGCCGAGGCATTATTTATGAAAGTCCTACCTGATCTCTATGGCAGACAAATGGGCAGATTAGAGGGTAGTGGACTGCGACAAAGATATCCACATGTTGGGAACATTGCGATTGATGGCGGCCTCATAGATCTTGATGGCATTATGCCCAACCGTAAGAGCCGGATATTTCGGTATGCGGATCATTTTGTCGAAGGAGCCAAGCGAGCGCAAGAAGTTCTTGCGGGACAGGACATGGCGCCGTACCCAAGCCGATTTTATGACCTAAAGGTCCGTGCAGAATTTGTGGGCAGCTTTAAAAAAGGCAAAAGGCAGTAGCCGGCAATATGCATAGAGCCAGATCCCTCGGTCGAGTAATTCCACTCCGGCGCGTGCCAGCCGAGACTATCTATGTGGCAGACGAATTTACGATCCCCGAACTACCAATCAACACCACGGCAGTCCATTTGGATTATGTTGGTATGGAGCCAGAAGCACTGCCAATAGATCCGACACAACTCCTAGCGGTGAGGCGAAATAGCAACCATGTTAGATCCTTCGAACTGCAGACTATCGACGAACAGCCTATTCATCAAGGTGTTGACACTACTCTCAAGGGTGCGGAATGGGCTCGGCCTGAGCTTCGCTGGGAAGATCGTCGCAAGCGCCAAGTAACCAACACGTTATATCACGGCGGCATGCAACGCGAAGATGCTGAAGCTGCACTAGAGACGAGCCACCTCCTTGAAGAGTGGGGGGTTCATGGCGAGCGAATAATGCGGATAGACGTACCCGAAGTTTTGGCTTACCAAGGTAAGTTGCTGCCAGCACGAAGAGTTGTTGATCAAATGGTTGATGCGACAATTCTGGATAGGCGTTGGAAGTATAAGCGACACTTGCATGGCGAGGGGCGGCAACCCGTGACGGTCGTACGAACGACACCTACCGATATTCGGCTTGCTGATGTGAGGCGTTCTATATATGAAGACAGTGTCTACTCACAAATTCAGGTAGGCATGGATAGTATTGGAGAACGTGAGCCTACCTACTCTGGCATGCAAGCGACCGATCCAACGGATGTGCATAGTTTTTTTGCTGAGGCACTACCGTACATGCACGGTGTCGAGCTTAGTAAACTGGAAGAGCGCGGCTATCAACAGCGGTTTCCGCACGCTGGAAACATCCTCATAGACGGTGGTCTTGTTGACCTAGATGGCATTATTCCCGGAGGACCGCCGCCTCATTTTCGGTATCTCGATCATATCATCGATGGTTGCGTGACCGCACTGCAAGCAACAGACACCTGGAGATTCCAGAATGTTGCCATCGAGCTGCCGGTTGCACAAGCCTTCGATAGAGGTTTTGCATCAGGTAGATAACAATAATTTGCGACCATTCGTGCACTAAATCTGGGTTTAATAACTCCTCTAGCAGGGTAGTGATGGCGCTTGGGGTAAAGTGCGCACGTCCACAAAGCTATACTTGCATTATCGTAATTTGGTAGTATGATAGGCAATCATGTCTACAACGCTAGGTGCGAGAGAGCGGCCGATATTGCTCGAAGTAACGGCAGCACGAGATTTGAGCAACGACTCTTTTACAGATTGGGAGTCTGATGCGGCCTGTCGAGACATTGTCACCTGGCCAAATATTTTTGCCCCCACCACGCCAGCCGAAGAAGCTGCTGCCAGATCCGTTTGCGCGACATGTCAAGTCACCTACGAATGTCTCATTCTGGGGCTTACTGACCGGGGTAACAGCAGATATTTGTACGGCGGCCTCACTTCATTGCAGCGCGTAGCCCTTACCATCACTCCACAAATCGAGCACGATATCGCGCAAATGGAACGAGCTCTTGACGCCGCCCAGCCCTGGAACCAGTTCTAAACACCTCGTATTTAAGCAATAAAAACAAAGTAGAAGATGCCGATACTAGTTTGAGGTGGGTGCTGTATAATCTAAACATAAGCGACAAGGTATTAGCCTTAAGCACTGATAATATGAGCAAAACTAAACAGATTAGTCCCATAGATCCGTCCTCCAAACGCGGCTTTCTAGGGTACGCCATCCCAATTTATGCCACCCTGACGATGGTGGCTATTGTCTTTTTGGCCGCCCGTAACTATCCAGTCTATTTCAGCTTTAGATTTAATGCCTATGCCTTGTTGTCACTCATTAGCATCATTAGTTCAGTCGTTCTTGTGGTGCTTATCTCGCGTATTCGTACCGATCGAGGTAACTATCTGACATGGTTTGGGCTATATTTGGCATCTGTTGGCTTGTGGGGTGTTGGCGAATTTTTCAATCGCCTGGCTGCCAACGTTGTGGCGGCTCAGTTTTGGTCCGGCATGAGTACCATAGGGGTAGCGTTCTTGCCGCCAACCCTTTTCTTGTTTGCTTATAACTATGTTTATCCTGAACGAGGTCGGCGCATACCGCTCATACTATCGCTCATCTTAACCTGCATGCTGTTTGTTTTTATTGATCCTAGAACCATATTATTCAATCTTTATGACAACCAGCAGATTAGCACCAAGCCTTGGGGTCTTGATGTACCTTTCGCAGATTACTATCCGTTGCTTTTGCTTTGGGTAGTCTCGCTACTAACGGCAACACTAGTACTTTTTGTTAGATACTATCGTCGGGTTTACGAACCGCTGCTCAGGCGCCAGGTCAAGTTATTTATCATCGGCTATAGCATCCCATTCGTCATTGGCTTTACGACCGAGGGCTGGCTACCGCTTATCGGTGTTTTCATCATGCCATCGTCAGTGTTGGTGCTCGCCATAGTCAATGCAACTGTGACCTACAGTATTATTCGGTACAAATTCTTTACTTTTACGCCGGCTTCAATCGCTGAGAACATTCTTAATACCATGAACGAGGCGGTCATCGGCGTTGGCTCAGACATGACGGTAAACTATTTGAATAAGGTTGCTGAGCTTTGGCTGGGCTTTAACGCCACAAAACATAGCAACAATATCAAGCTAACTGAAATATTTCCTAAGAGCTGGTCAGTTGAGGAGATTGAGGAGCAACTGGTCAAGCCGCTCAGTCAACAAGATTACAGCCATATCGAGTCTGTAGAATTTCGGCGAGTTGATGGTAGCGAGTTTGTCGGCAAGGTAACGGCCTCGAGAGTCGTGCACGAAAAACAGGTGCAGGGCTACATCATAGTCATTACGGACATAACACAGCTAGCCCGCACCAAAGAAATTATTGAACAGACTGTTGAGCAGCGAACCCGCGAGCTAAACGAATCTCGGGCACAGCTGCTGGCAACCATCAAAAGTCTGCCTTTCGGCTTCGCAGTTATTAATGAGAATGACAACGTGATCATTTCCAACACGCAGTTGGCAGAGATAGTCAGCGAAATTAAACCAGGAGCATTTGCTGACTCAACCAGTGTCTTGTCGCTAATTGCCAAACACTTTGAAGAGGCGGCCGACATCGTCGATTTCATCAAGACTGTGCGAGAAAACAAACTTCCAACCGAGAAAAACATCGAACTTGGCAGCAAATTTTACCGGCTGCTGTTTATCCCAATTCTCGACCTGGCATCACAAGATAGCAGCAAAATACTCGGCACAGCCATGATTGTCGAAGATACGACCGAGGTCAAGGCTCTGCAACGTTCGCGCGATGAGTTCTTCTCGATTGCCTCGCATGAACTCCGCACGCCACTCACTACCATTCGTGGCAATACCCGCATGATTTTGGACATGTACAAAGAAGCGGTAAAGGACCCAGAAGTGCACCAGATGGTTGACGATATTTATGGCTCAAGCGTGCACCTTATCGATGTCGTCAACGAGTTCTTAGACATGTCACGTCTTGAACAGCGCAAGATCGATTTCAAGACCAAATCTTTTGACGTCATGGAAGTCATCAATAAATTAGTGCGTGAGCACGAGCAAAATGAAGATAAATCCAAAGACATCAAAGTTGAAGTCAAGCCTCTTGATAAGGCGGTGACGGTATTTGGTGATGTCGACAGGGTAGCGCAGATAATCGGCAACCTATTTGATAATGCTCTTAAATTTACTGAAAAAGGGTCTGTTACTATCGAAGCCACAGTTCATGACGCTGGCTTAGTAAAAATATTCGTCACCGATACTGGCAAGGGCATTCCGGTCGGCTCGCAGCATCTCTTGTTCCATAAGTTCCAGCAGGCTAGCGACAATATCTTGACTCGTGACTACACGCGCAGTACCGGACTCGGCCTATACATTTCGCGTTTATTGGCTAACGGTATGAACGGCAACCTATATCTTGAGATAAGTCAGGAAGGCAAGGGTTCAACCTTTGTCCTCGAGCTCCCGTCGCAACCACCCCAAACCGCCGACCTATCGGCACCCATGCCCTTACAAACCGTTGGCAATTAAACAATTTTTGCCGAAAGCAATTTAGGGTACAATTCATCCCTATATATGGGGATTTTGCGGCAAGCATTGACTGGTGAATACCAACCTCACGGCCTGGAGTCAGATGCTAAGGTTATTTTGGCATTTGCATTTGGTCGAGGTGACGGCGTGCCCGGTGTCGTCAACGAAGCCATAGCCGAGTTTGCTGTTAAGCAGGCTGAGCAGCGTCGCATTGGTATTGTGGCGCAGTTGGCGGTCGCAGACGCAATTGAACAAATGCATGTCCCAAATCTGTCATTGGTGCGGATCGATCCTAGAGATCCAGCCGAGCATCATTATATGAATAGTCAGCAAATACTCGATCAAGCCACGCGGCTGATTGATCCCGAGACTGAACGGGTGTTGGTGGTTGCCCAGGCATTTCATGCACCCCGAGCTGATCGCCAGGCTCAAAGAACTGGCTTCAGAACCATTTTGCCGAGTGGCCTACCAGATGTGTGGGACCCTGATTCGATTCGTCAGGAGCGCCATTGCCGTTCAGCTATCGCTTGGGCCAAACGCGAACCTTTTGTGATTGCACATCATTTGGCAGCAGGCTGGATTTAGCAGAGGTAAAACATGGAAGTTATTGAAGCATAAGCAATTTACTTCCCGAAGTTTTTTCGGTATGGTATTGGTTAATTATGGGGATAGTCGCATGACTCGTCATGAACAGTACGAAGATATTATCGGTGCCTTGGGGAGAGCTCGTGTTGATCGTGAGTTATCGATGCGCCTTTACGCAGCCGAAGATCCAGCCGAAATTATTGACCCAAGTGTTGTAGTCGAGCGTGGCGTCATCTTGGGAAACGTACAAGCCATCGGCGGAGCTGTAAAGCTAGATGAAGGTGCGGTTATCGGTACTGATGTTGTGATAGGCAACGGGGTGCATATTGGCGTACAAGCGGTGATTGATTGTGGTGCGGTGTTGGCGCCAGGATTGCACATTGGCAACGGTGGCTACATTGGACCGCGCGTCACCGTAGAGCCGCTGACGAGAGATTTAAAACCCGACAACGAAGGTAGAGTAAGGGTTATCTATCCTGATGCAGCCGTAGCAGCCGACGTCGTGCTGCCTTCTGACGTGCAACTTGGCAGAGAGGCAGTAGTCCCTAGTAGCGACACAATCTCTCAGATAGGCCCATACGGTGAGCATGAAAGAATGGTTACGGTGTACGGAACACTACACCGACAGGCAGCCTACAGTGTTGGTTGCCAGTATGGCATTAGCGGAGAAACCCTTCGTCAACGTGTCACCAGCAACACGCAGACAACTCCAACAAGTGCTAAAGATTATGCCGACCATATGAAGGAAATTGTGGCGCTTGGTGCGCAAGTTCAAGAAGCCTTCAACGACAACCTTGCACTTGCAAGAGAGCTCGAAGCTTATAGGCTGATGCTAGCAGGAATGCAGCCAACCGATCGTTATTTTGCAATTACGGCTGAATAATATAGGGCGTACTTTGTTACAATAAAGCTTATGGATATAGTTTTACTTGCCCTTTTATTATCACTTGGCATTAATATTGTGATGTTTGTGCCAGCCTACTTATTAAAGACCGACAAACTAACAGACATCAGCTATGCGTTGACTTTTATGTTTGTGGCGCTCATGGTATTTCTGCAGAGTGAACAGACTAGCGGGCATTTACTGGCGCTGATTATGGTTTGGGCCTGGGCCATTCGTCTCGGTGGTTTTTTGCTATACAGGGTGAGTGTGGTTGGCAAAGATCAGCGCTTTGATGCAATGCGCGGTAGCCTGCTAAAGTTTGGCCGGTTCTGGGTCCTGCAGGGGCTGTCGGTATTTGTTATTTTGCTAGCGAGCATAGTGTACTGGCGGCAGCCCGTCACCAGCTTGGGCCTCATGAGTCTGATTGGTGCGTTAATATTTGCCGAAGGTTTAGCTCTAGAGGCCATTGCCGACCAGCAAAAATTTGCCTTCAAGCAGGCAGGCAAGAAGGGCTGGATAGAATCAGGTGTCTGGAGTATCAGCCGTCATCCCAACTATTTGGGTGAAATGATGGTCTGGGCCGGCATGTTCCTGTTTGTTGCACCCAGCTTGCAGCTGTCCGACACGCTGATTGCGCTTATTAGCCCTATCTACATCTGTCTCTTATACACATCT
>JAHBAU020000041.1 GCA_018499905.2 Candidatus Saccharimonadota bacterium
AGATGTGTATAAGAGACAGATCTTCTCGCCTTCGTAGATTTTGCCTTCTTCATGCAATTTCTTAAACGCCCACCACACCGACTCCATAAAATCGTTGTCCATAGTTTTGTACGCACCCTCAAACTCGGTCCAGCGACCAATGCGGTCAATCGTGTCTTCCCATTCGGTACCGGTTTTGACCATGGCAGCGCGGCAAGCCTGCACATAATCGCCAATGCTAATTTTGGTACCAATCTCCTTTTTGCTGGTGATGCCAAGCTGTTTTTCAACAAACAATTCAGCCGGCAGCCCGTGGCAATCCCAGCCCCAGACGCGTTCAACCCGCTTTCCTTGCATGGTTTGATAGCGAGCAACGCTGTCCTTGACCGTCGAAATAAGTAAATGACCATGGTGCGGCGTACCTGTTAAGAACGGAGGGCCATCATAAAATACAAAGCTGTTTGATTTTGGCCGAAAGTCGACAGATTTTTCGAAGGTCTTGTTCTTTTGCCAATGCTTAATAAGCGCTTTTTCGTATTCGGCAGCTCGTCTTCGATTGTTGGCCTGAAATTTCATCGTTTTTCTCCAATAAAAATAGCCCCTTATACTCGGGAGCCCACCTTATTTGGCGGACGGTACCATCCCGATAGGAGCTTCATTACAGACTGTCGGAGTCTTCGCCGCGGGGTCTAGTTTCTGAGTTTGCCCAGATTTCTTCCCGAGAACATTCGCGGTTGATAGCCGCTCACTCGCCGTTTGTTGGTAAGCGAGATGTTCTTTATGCAGTTAATTATATACTATACGGGCGGAATTTTCACTAAAGGACCACACCTGTTCTTCTCCCTGACACTACCCCGCCCATTTTCTTTCGCCGTTTCTGGCCTGCTTCCCGAAAAATAATGCCAAGTCCGGCTACAAGTGCTGACACCGCGGCAACCCCTCCATCCGCAGAAACCCTATCAACGGTGATGCTGTCAATGCGATCCTCAATTGCCTCTCCGGTTGCATACCAATCAATCTGGACTGGTTCACCTACCGCGACCGTACCAAGTTGCTCATAAATTGTTATCCCATCACACTCCAGGCCGCCTTCGTGCCGAACAATCTCCCTTTCGCCGCTTTGACACTCTTCCATGACCACCGGCAGAGCCCGTATGTCCTCTGCACGATTCTGCATCAGCTGGTCCATACCGAACCCGCCTAACGCACCGGCTCCTACGACTATTCCAAACTTTGCCAATGTATTCATTTGTCAGTTTCTCCTTATTCTTCGCGTCTCAAAATACGATTGCCGGCTGCCGCCACACCCAACGCACCGCCGGCAATTGTCCCTGCAGCAACAAATGTATTAAATAATCTTCCCATTCTAGCTTACTTTATACCGTTGATTCGCGGCCAACGCAAGTATGTGCGCTCTGACTCATCACCGAGCGTAGGAGGCTAGTTCTTGCATCAGTGGCGGGCACTCTTCGCCTTGCCACAGTTTTTGATACGCACCTGAATTATCAACCACTAGGATCGCTGGATAGCTGGTAACGTCATATGACTTGGCCTTATCGGCACCCTCTTTGGTCTCGAGGCTCACAAGATCAACATTCATGCTGGGGTTAACATCAATAAAATCCCGTGCATAATCTTCCATTTTTCGGCCATGATCAGAGTTTGGCCGGTACAAAATTATAATTCTCATGCTTATAGGATAGCATGGGATTTGAGGTTGTAGGCTACTACTCTGCCACTACTTCCGTTGCCAAGGTCGCTGCTGCCGGATAAATACTACTAGCCCAGCAACGACGACTGCGCTGGCCACCACAACAACTGCCACGTCAAAGGGGATTTCAGGAAAAGACTGTTCGGGGTTATTTTGGCCAGACAAAGATATCTCACGCGCAGCGTCACCCACCATGGCCTGCGTGTTTGCTATTTCGAAAGATTCAGGCAACCCCAAAACCTCGACGGCCATACCTTGCTTATACACCTTCGTATCGAGGATGTCTAGAGGAGACTTGCTATCGGTCTCTTAAGAAGTAGCCCCATGGGTGCTTATAATGTGTAGCCGCATATAGTACTATGCCGGCTACTGCCACAAACCCAAACGCTACAGCCCATTCCCCATAACCTTCATTGGCTTGCATAGCATTCTCAGCCCCAGTCTGTGCCGGAACCGTCGTTTCGGCCGTTACATCTACTACCGTTTCCGGGAGACCAATAATTTCTAGGTTCTCAATACTCACCGTCTATCTCCAAAATAGCCGTTAATATCAAGTTGATATTCCAAATCAGAAACCGGACCGACAAGATGCGCCCCCGCAAATCGCCAAACCCCATCCTCGACAAATTCACGCTCGACACCTGTAGTTGCAATAATTGCATGGGCTCTTGCAGCGTGATGGGCACCTCGCTCATCAATGTCTCCTACTGAAAGCCCCACAAACCCAGGAGCATTGGTGACTTCACCAGTTGTGTGAAGTTCCATCGCAGCCTGCGCTCTATCGCGGGCTAGAAAAAACCGCTCCCTGGCAGCTGTGGCCGCGACATACTCTACAGGCGTCATTGATTCGGGTAACTGTACACCAAACTCAGACAGAACCTGTGGCACTGACTGAAAAGATTCAGCCGCACTTAGGCTTGCTGCTATTTGTTCCCACGATTGTCTTGTGTTGTCACCAGGCATATTTTCTCCGTAGAATAGTATTATATCATTTTTATACCATATTAAAAGAGCTCCGGGACTCGGAGCTCTTTCTTGAGGCTGCTCTATATTTTAGCTGCAGCCGGTGGTGCTACCGCAGGCGGTACAGACGTAGCAGCTGCCTGCTCGTTGCGTCTGGTTGCCGCAGTTGTAGCACAGTGGTGCTGTTTCGGCGTGCTGTGTAGTCGTGGCAGATGGTTTTTCAACCGAGGCGCTGACGACCTTTGGCTCGTCTTTGACAATTTCTACCTTGGCATCGGCTGGGATGACGTTTTCGTCCCGAACCGTGGTGTTTGGCTCAATAGTGTCATCGAGCAAACTGGTTTGGGTGTCGGGCATGTCATCGATAGAAGCTAGGCCGAGTTCCAATCGATCATCAAACGGCAGATAGCTGAGTGCTAAGCGGCGGAAGATGTAGTCGATTAAGCTGGAGGCGGTGCGGATCTCAGGGTCATCAGTGATGCCCGAAGGTGCAAAGCTCATGTGCGAGAAGCCTTTGACGTAAGACTTCAGTGGCACGCCGTATTGCAGGCCGTAGCTGACCGAGCGGCCAAATGAATCCATCAATCCAGCAAGGGTTGAGCCCATTTTGGCGATGTTGACGAAGATTTCACCAGGTGTGCCATCTTCGAATTCGCCAACGGTGACATAGCCGTGGACACCGGAAACGGTAAAGCTAAAGGTCTTAGCCTGACGAACTTTTGGCAGTTCGCGGCGAACAGCTCCCTTTACAATTATCTTGTCGGTGACGTCTTCGGTCTTAGTCTTCTCTTCACTGCCAGCCTTTTTAGCCATTGAGAGCGGCTGAGCGACTTTGCAGTTGTCACGGTAAATGGCGACTGCCTTTAGCCCCATCTTCCAGGAGTCGATGTGCAGCTGTTCGATATCTTCGACGGTTGCTTCTTCGGGCATGTTAATCGTCTTACTAATAGCGCCGGATAGGAATGGCTGAACGGCGGCCATCATCTTGACATGGCCAAGGTAATGGATGGCGTTGTCGCCCATTGAACATGCAAACACCGCTTCATGCTCCTTCTTAAGGTGCGGAGCGCCCAAGATAGATTTTTCATGATCGATATAAGCCACAATGTCAGCGACCTGCTGGTCGGTGTAGTTCAAAGCTCTTAGGGCACGGGGGACGGTTTGGTTGACGATGTGCATAGTACCGCCACCAACCAATTTTTTGACCTTTACCAGGCCAAGATCGGGTTCAATACCGGTGGTGTCGCAGTCCATCATCAGTCCGATGGTGCCGGTTGGCGCCAACAAACTGGCCTGTGAGTTGCGAACACCGTAGAGCTCACCGAGCTCAACAGCTTCGTCCCAGGCACTGGCGGCAGCGCTGAGCAATTCTTCGGACACCAGGCTGGCATCGATTTTGCTCACCTCTTCACGGTGCATCTTTAGCACTTTTAGGGTGCCTTCGCGGTCTTTGCGGTAGCCAGCAAACGGGCCAACACGATGCGCCAAACGAGCGCTAGTCGCATAGGCATGTCCGGTCATGAGTGCAGTGATGGCTGCAGCTTGAGCACGGCCTTCGTCGGAGTCATAGGGCAAGCCTTGAGCCATGAGCAGCGCACCGAGGTTGGCATAGCCAAGACCAAGTTCGCGGTAAGCCCGGGCGTTTTTGCCGATTTTTTCGGTTGGGTATTCAGAATAGCCAACCAAAATTTCTTGGGCAGTGAACATGATTTCCACGGTATGCATGAAGCGCTTGACGTCAAAACTGCCGTCGTTCTTCAAAAATTTCAAGAGGTTAATGCTGGAGAGATTGCATGCGGAGTTGTCGAGGTGCATGTATTCACTGCAGGGGTTAGAGCCGTTAATCCGGCCAGCAACTGGTGTCGTGTGCCACTTGTTAATCGTGGTGTCGTACTGCATACCAGGATCGGCACATTCCCAGGCTGCTTCAGAAAATTGGCGCATCAAGTCGCGGGCCCGAACGGTCTTGACGACCTCACCGGTTGTCACCGCTCGCAAGTCCCAATCATCGTCATTTTCAACTGCTCGCATAAATTCGTCGGTGACGCGAACGGAGTTGTTGGCGTTCTGGTATTGGATAGAGTAAGAATCCTTGCCATCCAAATCCATATCATAGCCAGCTTCTTTGAGGACGCGGGCCTTGCGCTCTTCGAGTGCTTTGCACCAGATAAATTCCAAAACATCCGGGTGATCAACGTTCATGATGACCATCTTGGCGGCTCGGCGGGGCTTACCGCCACTCTTAATGGCTCCCGCTGGAGCATCGGCGCCGCGCATAAAGCTAAGCGGACCAGAAGCCGTTCCGGCGCTCTTACCGAGGCGTTCGTACGATGAGCGGATACTGCTGACGTTAACACCGCTACCGCTACCGCCCTTAAAGATCATACCTTCTTCACGATACCAGTTAAGGATAGATGGCATCGTGTCATCGACAGCCAAAATAAAGCAGGCGCTGGCTTGCTGTGATCGCTCCGGAACACCGATATTAAACCAGACCGGCGAGTTAAAAGCGGCGGTTTGTGTCGCACAAATGTATTTTAATTCTTCGCGGAAGTTTTCGGCCTCTTCATCATCTTCAAAATAACCTTCTTCAATACCCTGCCGAGTAATAGTGTCGGCGACGCGGTTCACTAGTTCTCTGAGCGATGACTCACGTGAATCAGTGCCTGGCGTGCCACTGAAATATTTTTGCGACACAATGTTAATCGCATTTAATGACCAGTCGTCGGGAAACTCCACCCCGAGCTGCTCAAAGACCGGCTTACCGGTCATAGGATTTGTAATAACCGAATCGCGCTTCACCCATTTGAGTGAGTCGTATGCTTTACTGCCTGGCGCCGTAAAGACTCGTCGAATGCCTAAGACCGATGTCTGACCCATAATAAGTACCCTCCGCTTTTAGTGGCATCGAAGTGGGCGCAGGTCACGCGCCGACCGAACCGATGTCGCTATAAATATATTTGTTTATTGAATGTTAATGATTTTTGTTTAGAGTTCCAGGCCTTTTTGTTGGTGCTTGTTTTAGAGTTTTACTGTCCGCGAGGCGTCTCTCCATACCTCGCTAACAGTTATTGTTGTACTCTCCTCACACTTCCTCTGGCTGTCAGCTCCCCTCATCCATCCATTCTGTAATGCATGGACCAGGGGAACTGCTTTGACGCCTGACCTGTGACGTAATCTACCGGTGCTCTTTTAGTTCTCTGATTTGCGATAACTCCTTTTCAAAGCTAGCTATATCTTTAAACCGCCGATACACACTGGCGAACCGCACATAAGCCACTTCGTTCAAGTTGGCTAAATGGTCCATGACCACTTGACCGATCTTTGACGAAGGAACTTCATGCTCACCCAGATCATACAAGGTATGTTCGATATCGGCGACCAGCCGCTCCAGCTGCATACCGGTAACGGAAGTCTTTTCACAAGCACGGTACAAACCGCCCATTAACTTCTCGCGCGAAAACAGCTCGCGTGTACCGTCATTTTTGATGACGATCAACTGCGGCCGCTCGATGCGCTCGTACGTCGTGAAACGATATTGACAGTGGATGCACTCCCGGCGACGGCGAACCGCTTCGCCTTCCGACACATCTCGAGACTCGATAACTTTAGTGTCATCTGTCTGGCACTTACTACATTTCATATTATATGTATATTACCTCTCTCTGACTGGCTTTTGAAAGTCTTGCCACGTAGTAATTTTGTATTTACATCAGTGAGCCGACTCTTGGCTGACGCATAGCGAGCAATAGTCGTCGCCCTATACTGAGCCTCTGCTAGTTCGTTATGACTGTCATGCCTGGACCCGTCAAAGACCTGTCCGCATACCTCGTTTACTCAACCTGAAGGTTCGATATCGCTATTTCTATCACTAGATATAGCGTACGTACTACATATAATAGCCCTACACATAGCGCTTTTCAAGCACTTTAACGCTGTATTAATTAATACGAATGGGGCCAATCGTATCTGTTAATTACGACTTCTTTGAGTCGGAGCCTTTTTCACCACGCTTTTTGGCTAGGCGACGCAGGAATGAAGGCTTCTCTAGCTCGTCATCGTCGTCGACTGCGAGCGGATTTTTCTCGTCTTTTTCTTGAGTAGATTCTTTGGACGAATCGTCATGATCCATTGACCAAATGTTGGCCACTGGGTGATCTTTCAGCGTCTGTTCGGGGTCAGTGACATCCTCTGATACCGGCTCATCAAGCTCCATATCAATGTCACGAACGGTTTCCTCTTTAATGGTTGCGTCGTCATCAACAACAACAGGATCATCAGCCACGGCTGTTTGGGCTGCGGCGCTGATGGCTTGACGATTCTCATTTTGGCGACGGGCAAAGTATGCAGTGTCAAACCCGGTAGCCACCACAGTTATGATGATCTCACCTTCCAGCTCAGCATTAATGGTTGCACCGAAGATGATGTTAGCATCTGGGTCGGCGGCGGCCGTAATGGTCTCGGCAGCGGCATTGATTTCATGCATCGACATGTCATTGCCACCAATGACGTTAAACAAGATTCCTCGCGCACCATCAATCGAGACTTCGAGTAATGGCGATTCAATAGCTTGCTGGGCAGCCTGTACGGCTCGATGCTCACCACTTGCCCGGCCGATACCCATAAGGGCGGTGCCGGCGTTGTTCATAATGGCTTTAACGTCAGCAAAGTCGAGGTTGATCAGTCCGTGAACGGTAATCAGATCCGATATACCCTGAACGCCTTGGCGCAAAACCTCATCGGCAACTTTAAAGGCCTCTAACAGTGGTGTTTGCCGGTCAATTGTCTGTAGTAACCGATCATTTGGAATGATAATCAACGTATCGACTGCTGAGCGCAGTTTTTCGATTGCCATCTCGGCGTTTGTTCGGCGTTTAGGTCCTTCAAAAGCAAACGGTCGGGTGGCAAAGCCAACCACCAGTGCGCCCATCTCGTGAGCAATCCTGGCCACAACTGGTCCAGCACCACTGCCGGTACCACCGCCAGCGCCAATTGTCACGAAGACCATGTCTGCACCATCAAGGAGCTTCTTGATATCATCCTCTGACTCTTCGGCGGCGACCTTACCAGTTGACGGGTCGGCGCCGGTACCTAGCCCACGCGTTGTAGACTTGCCAATGTGCAGCTTGGTAGTCGCCTTGGAATGATGCAAAGCTTGGGCGTCAGTGTTGACGGCGATAAATTCAACGCCCTCAATGCCTGCTTCGACCATGCGATTTACGGCAGCCCCGCCGGCGCCACCAACACCAATCACTTTGATACGGGCAAATGTTTCGACTTCTGGAGCTACTTGTTTCGGCATGGTTGATTCCCTTGCTGCTACTTATATATGTTCACTAAAATTATACCGAGCCTGCGAACAAACATCAATGAACAAATTGGGAATGCGAGCAACCATGTTTTGTACAATTTATGTGTTCGATTTTTAAGGTGTTAGCGCCTCAATTTTGAACTTTGACAAGATCATTTTTGCAAAGTAGAGATGCTATTTGCGGAGGCGCTTGAAGAGCCCCTCGACCATACCAAATACGCCGTCAATGGGTGCACCACTGCCGGATTTGGGTGCATGCGTAGGAGCGAGCAGCATATCCAGGACCATCAGACCAGTAGCCGTATAAAATGATGGGTCCTCGACGGTATCTTGTAGGCCGCCTAACGACTCGAGTTTGCCTACCCGAGCTGCGAGCTCCAGCTTTTCACGAGTAAACTGGGCGATACCGGGCATTTTTGCCGTGCCGCCAACGAGTACAGCGCCGCCAGGCAGTTTGCGTGAACGGCCAATGGCACGTAACTCTTTATCGATAAATTCAATCAGTTCTTCGACCCGGGCTTCGACAATCATCTTGATTTCTTCGGCGTCAAAATCATGCCGCTGCTTGTTGACGACGACACCAACCCGGCTGCGCTTTAGTACGCCACTCAAGTCTGCGTGCTCCAACTTCACCGCCTCAGCGATATCTAAGTCAGTTTTAAGACCAATAGCTAGATCGTTGGTAATGTTGTTGCCGCCCATTGGGATAACAGCGACGTGCTGCACTTCCCCGTCTTCGAGCACCACGACATTGGTCGTCCCAGCGCCGATATCAACGAGAACCGTGCCAGATTCCTTTTGCTGACGGCTGAGTACGGCTTCGGCGGCCGCTAAGCTGGAAACGGTATGATGGCTGGCTGATAACCGGGTGCGTTCAAGTAATAAATCGAGATTACGAATGTTTGGGGTCGAAGCCGTAACAATGTGCGTATCTACTTCTAGGCGCACGCCCTGCATGCCCACTGGGTCTTTGATATTATCCTGACCATCTAGACGGTAGTTCTTGGCAAATACCTGAATAATCTCCCGGTTGGATGGCAATTTAACGATGGTGGCGGCCTCTTCGACGCGCAGGCGGTCTTCATCGGTTATTTCACGGTTAGAGGCGCTAATAGCGATAACGCCACGGGAGTTTTGCCCCTGGACGTGGCTGCCATTAATATTCACCGTTACCTGGCCTATTTGCATGCCAGATACGCGCTCGGCTTCACCAACGGCCTTACTGACCGCTTCGGCGACATCTTCAACATGCACAATCACCCCTTTACGCATACCAACGTTGGGGCTAGAACCATGACCGATGATTGATAATTTGCCCGTTTCCGGTGCGACCATGCCGATGACACAGCGGACTGCGCTGGTACCAATATCAAGGCCGACAAAAGACTCTGGCGGATGATCTCGCATGGCGATAGTATACCATAAGCGTGTTATTGACAAAAAGATTGCTATAGTGTAAAATTTACCCGAATTAAGGAGTTTGTAGCCATGCCACAGGCAGGAGCACGCCAAATCAGGCAGTATCGTCATTCCCGGCAAAGAGCCGCCTGGGGAGCAGCTGCATTTGCTGCATCAGCTGTTGTTGTCGGTGGTGCCGGTGCTATTATTTTCTCTGAAACCGATCCAAACGGCTCCATTTCCGGCGCAACCGGTGCCGAGGTGTTTACCATTGGCAACGAAGCTCCTGAGCCAGTGCTGGATAGTCTGGGCCGTAATGTAGTTCATGACTGTTTTGAGCTTGCCGTTGGCACAGGCGCCCATCCCAGCTTGATGGATGCCGAAGCGGTTGTTGACAGCTTTGCAGCTGGATGCGCCATTAATCGGCTACAGATGCCGGCAGATGATACCGCGGCAGAAGCGCTCTTTATGCGAATTGCTGTGGGCATGCAGTATTACGATGCCGCTACCCTGCCGGCAGGTAGCTCAGCCCAGAGGCTTAGTGCTGTTGTTGACGCGCCCTAAACTTCTGTCAGAATCTCGTACCCGTCTTGGGTAATAAGCACCGTATGCTCAAAGTGAGCGCTGCGTGAACGATCAGAAGTTTTGACGGTCCAACCATCACGATCAATATACACGTCTTCTTTACCAAGCGTAGCCATGGGTTCGATGGCAATGGTCATGCCGGCGCGCAAGATCTGTCCGGTACCTTTGAGGCCGTAGTTTGGAATATTTGGGTCCTCGTGTAGCTCATGACCAACGCCATGCCCAACCAAATCGCGAACAATCCCCAGCCGGTGCTTTTTTAAGACATCTTCTATCGCTTGGCCGATATCGCCAGTCCTGACGCCGTCTTTTAGGGTGCCAATGCCGGCCAGCATGGCCTGTTCAGTCGCCTGCACCATCTCAGCGTCACGCGCCGACAGCGGCCGGTCAATTATCAGCGAAATCGCACTGTCGGTAATCATGCCGTTATAATCAACGCCAAAATCCAGGCCCACAATATCACCCGCCAAGACGACTTTATGATTATTCGGGATGCCGTGGACCACTTCGTCATTGACGGAGATACAGATGACATCTGTAAAGCCTTGATAACCTAAGAAAGCCGGCTTGCCACCCAAGCTCTTCAGCTCTTTGGCGGCGATATCAGCGATCTCTTTGGTAGACATGCCGGCCGCAACCTGCGCACGCAGCACAGCCAGTACCTTGGCGAGCATCTGGCCAGAAATACGCATGTTGGCAATTTCTGATTCCGTCTTAACTCTTGTCATCATCTGTCCTACGCACCATCCTTTCCTGCCAACCAGCAAAGCTGGTTGCGCTGAAAGGATTGACGACCCCATATCCAATTTTCTTCTGTGGTGCTCCCAAGGAGTACCGTCTTGTACGCCTTGGTCTGCTCCTCGAAGAGAAATTGAATCTGGGGTTCGTCTGCGTAGTCCATGATACTAATGATTACTCCGTAATGTGTTCTGGTAAGTGGCTTTTTAAAGCTTTCATAATGTCGGCGTGCACCGCTTCAATGGTTTGCTCGCCCTTGATGTCGTAGACCGCACAGCCGGCCTTGCGGCAATGCTCTAAAATCTGGGAAATCTCTTCTTCGAATTCACGAAATCGTTCGTTTATAGCTTCTTCTGTGTCGTCTTTTCTTCCCCGGGACAAAAGACGGTTTTTGACATGATCTTTGGAGGCAGTTAAATGAATAACGGCCGTCATATTCAGCTGGCCGTGCTTAACTTGACTCAGTAGCCAATCGGCTTGGGCGATAGTGCGCGGAAAACCGTCCAGCACAAATTCCTGCGAGGTATCAACCACGCCAAAAATTTTACGGACTAAACTGATAATTTCGGTGTCATCGAGCAATTTACCGGCTTGCATATCCTTACGGCGCTGACCAGAAATCAGCATGCGTAAGAATTCACCCGTCGACAGCCACGGCAAGCCTAGCGTATCGGCCAGCAAGCGACCTTGCACACTTTTACCCGAGCCCGCGACGCCCATAAAGATAATCATTTTTTGCCTCCAGGCACACAATTTTGAATTTTGAATTTTGAATTTTGATTCAATTTCGAAATTCGAATTTCGAAATTCGAAATTTCCCGGCTTTTCATCATCATTATCATCCTTGTAACTTCTCTTTCACGAGCCGGGCGATTGTGGCACCGTCGCCAGCGGCACCGGCCTTGGCTTTAACTGCGCCAATAACCTGACCCATTTGCTGCATGGTGACCACACCCATCCCGCTTACCACTTCGTCAACTATCGCTTGCAACTCCTGCTCGTTTAATTGCGCGGGCAGATACTTCTCAATCACCTGCTTTTCGGCCAGTTCGGCATCCGCTCGATCTTGACTGCCGCCCTGCACGTATAAATCAGCACTTTCTTGGCGTTTTTTGGCTTCCTTTTGCAGCAGACTAACAATTTCCTCGTCTGGCAGTCCTGCTTCACGCGAGCCTTTTTCAACCTCGACGTTTAAAATAGCACTTTTTAGGCCGCGCAAAGTCGTCACCAGTGTTTTATCACCAGCCAGCATGGCGGTTTTTAGATCGGCTTCGATAGTTGTTTTAAGGCTCATATACTTGCAGTTTAACAGATAGCGAATGGTTTTGTGAAACAGAATGTTTCTTTCTACAGATTCTTAAACATGTTTCGTCTGCCAGCTGTTCCGGCTGTCTAGCCCAGATACTTTTGGCTCCAGTTCCAAAAGTATCCAAAAGGGGCTGGACTAAGACCAAGGAGAAAGGCCGAACTACGGCCTTTTATTTAACTAACCTGTGAAAAGTCCTACTTTTCACAGGCGGGGAGGACAACACTTGTAGGCTGAGGGCTGACTGACTGCAGATCTTAGAAACCTAGTCTTAAAAAGTTCCTCTCGACCGGCTGGTCGGTCATGTTGGAGGCTTCGCAGTGCTGGACTGAGGGGCCGAGCAGGTAGTTGTAGCCAGCTTGTAGGGGAACTACCTCTACCCGACCGCCTAGCGCTTCTGACTCAAGAAAGCCGTTCGGACTGACCTGATTTAGCTGATCACTAACAAATTTGTCTCTTGCTTCGAGCGAGTAACCGTGCCGCAATCTATCCCTTAAAGTTAGATCGACACTGCCAACTGCTGTGTCAGCCGGCAACACGTCAGATGCGCAAACGATAGTCACATGATCGGCGTGCCACCCTGTCCTAGACGTAAACTCTGGAGGCACGGTCAGATGCCGCGCGTCGAGAGAGACAGTGGTCCCTTTCGGAATCCCGTGGGTAGCAGTTACCTCAGCCACCCATGGAGCAGTTGCTTCTAGCACGACGTCCGTACAAGTGGTATCGTCACGATACACACCATCGTTAGCAGTGACAGCCACAAATTTAGCTTGCACAAATTGTCCACCACGACCTATTCGCCCATAACCCATATAAAACAATGAGTCGTGAGCTTCGCTGGCCGCAGCCAGGTCGATAAAAACTCGCGGGTCAACCGTATCGCCTTGCAACGCTGCTTCTAGCTCAATAGTTTTTGAGCCAAAAGCCCCAAAGGTATTTCTATGCGTCATAAAAACCTTAGTGGTGACGATTATTAAAAAATCTTCAAAGACCGAGTTTGATCTTTTTCATCTTGAGCGCTTTGCGTTCACGGCGAACGATTGCCTTCTTGCGGCGTTCAGTCTTGCTGATTGGCTTTTCAAAGGCTTGGTTTTGTTTGGCAATCATTAAATTACCAGACTGCTGCACTTTACGGCTAAAGCGGCGCAGCATGTTTTCGAGCGATTCTTTAGAATCTTTGGCGGTTACTATAATCATATCCGTAGGATTGTACCGCAAAATGCCCTTCCGTGCAACACCTTAGGCCAAGGTAACTGCTTGTCAGATTTTATTCATGAATGGAGCTCCTCCACAGTATTGACAGTGTGCGCCTGGGGATGAGACGATGACTACAACAAATCAAAAATAAAAAAGGTACACGAAAAATGAAAGTCGAACAACAACAGTGGTCCGCCGAGAGCGGCTGGAAAAAGCTACATGAGGCCGAGAGTCTAAGCGGTACGCCGCAGCTCGTATTGGCGTTTGCGTCAACCAAAGTTGTTCGTGACCCGCAAAATTACCAGGCGGTACAAAATCTCTACCCTGGTTCACCAGTGCTCATGTGCAGTACCTCTGGCGAAATATTCGACATCACCGTCAATGACGATAGCATATCGACTGCTGCGCTCATGTTTGAAAACACTAAAGTCACGTTTAGCGAAACGACGGTGAGCGACAACTCCGAAAGCTACAAAGCTGGCAAAAAAATTGTTGACGGCCTTGATAAGCATGACTTAGTGCATGTCATGGTGTTTTCGGACGGCCTCAAAGTAAATGGCACAAGCTTGGTGCGCGGCATGACCGATAGCTTGCCCAAGGAAGTGTCGGTAACCGGTGGATTGGTAGGAGACGGCGCGGATTTTAAAGAAACGCTTATTGGTTTTAATGGCCAGATTGGCAGCGGCCGCATTGTTGCTGTTGGTTTTTACGGCACGCATATCAAGATTGGATTTGGTTCGTTGGGTGGCTGGGATACATTCGGACCGGAACGGTTAATCACGAAATCAAAAGAAAACGTCCTGTACGAGCTTGATGGTCAATCGGCACTTGATTTGTACAAAACCTACCTAGGAGAAAAGGCCAAGGAATTACCCGGCTCCGGCCTGTTATTCCCCATGGAAATTCGCTCCAAAAACCCCGATGGCACAGAAGTTGAGCTGGTGCGCACCCTTTTGTCGGTTGACGAGAACGAGCATAGCATGACGTTTGCTGGTGACATGCCTGAAGGCGTCTATGCCAAGCTTATGAAAGCCAACTTTGACCGCTTGATTGATGGTGCCGCCGGTGCGGCGTCCTTGAGTGTTGAGCCGCTCGAGGGTAGCAAACCCGATCTGGCCATACTCATTAGTTGTGTTGGCCGAAAGCTGGTATTAAAAGAACGTATCGAAGAAGAAATTGAAGCTATTCGCGCCACGTTTGGCGATCAAGCTGCGCTCACTGGCTTTTACTCATATGGAGAGATCTGCCCGACTGGCGTTACTGAAAAACAATGCCAGCTTCACAATCAAACTATGACAATCACGACGTTCCGAGAAATCTAAGCGTATACTACTACATAGATAAGCATTATGGACCAGCTGCACAAAACCCTTTTGCGACAAATTAATCGGTATTTAGGCGATGGTTTTCAAGCGTCCCCAGAGCTGCAAAAATTTTTTACCGCAGTTAGTGAGGCCTACAAACACGCTGATGAAGATCGCGAACTAACCGAACGATCGTTTGAACTAAGTTCAAAAGAATTAGCCCAAATCAATCAAAACATCGAAAAAGAAGTTGAAAACCGCACTCATGAGTTGCGTCTAGAACACGCACGCTTTATCGCCTCGGCCAACAGCCTTAACGCCGGGTTGATTATTTGTGATGGTGCCGGCGTCGCAATTGTGCTGAACCGTGTGGCGCGCAATATTTTGTCCTATTCCCCGCCCACGCTAAAAGGCACTGCTTTGCCCGATAAAGACATTATTTGGACAACTCAAACCATGAACCAGCGTTTTGGCGGCGCTTTCGATCTTGAAGCTGACATGAAACTCGTCATAGCCAGCCGAAAACCAATAGAACATAAGGCAATTCAGTTTGGTGACCGAGTCCTGCGCGTGTTTATTGCGCCGGTTATGGACATGCACACGCAGCAAGATCCGGACCGTCTTGGCTCCATTATTTTCTTGGAAGATGTGACCGAAGCCAAAATTTTGGAGCGCTCGCGCGACGAATTTTTCTCGATTGCCTCGCACGAACTGCGCACTCCGCTCACGGCCATTAAGGGCAACACCTCGATGATGCTCAATTATTTCCCCGATGTTTTTGAGAATCATGACCTCAAAGATATGGTCCATGATATCTATGAATCGAGCACCCGACTGATTGAAATCGTCAATGATTTCTTGGATGTGTCGAGGCTTGAACAAGGCAAAATGGCCTTCAAGCTCAAACCGTTCTCGATTCAGCATTTAATTGAAAAAGTTATCTACGAAGTCAAAGCTATGAGCAAGGATAACGACGTCCAAATTAGTTTCGACCCGATGGAGCTCAATGTCCTGCCAATGGTTTTTGCAGACCCAGACCGTACTAAGCAAGTGCTCTACAACCTACTCGGTAATGCCCTCAAATTTACCGAGCACGGCCGCATTAGTATCGTAGCTGGCCGAGACAACACGCACTTCATTAAGGTTTGGATTCGAGACACTGGCCGTGGCATTCCGCTCGAAACCCAAGGTATTCTGTTTCATAAATTCCAACAAGCCGGCACCAGCCTTTTGACCCGCGACACGACGCGCGGTACTGGTCTGGGCCTGTATATCTCCAAATTGATCATGGAACGCATGGGCGGCACCATTAAGCTCGAACAATCAACCGAAGGCAAAGGCAGTATCTTTAGTATTAGCCTACCGATTGCTACGGTTGACCCGCGCATCAGCGATACTCAATCTCTTGATATTTCGAACATTGAATAATTCAATTTTTGGATAATACCTTTGGCGTGCGAACTCACTGGAGATATACTGACTGCATGACCAACATGCCAAGACGCGCCGAACCGCCTGATCTTTTGGGTGGTCCTTTGAGCCCAGAAAATCATGCTTGGCTGCTCACGCAACAAATTAGAGGCCACCGTGAGGGTTCCAGCCACCAACGTAACTTTGCAGCCATCGCCGATCAATGCGGCTATGTACTTGACGAGCGCGGTGCCTACATTCCGGGGCCTGACTCATACGCTTTGCGAGAAGAAATCCAATTTGATCAGGTTGCGCCTGGAGATACAACACAATATTTCGATGTCTTTCCACCAGACATCACGTAGATCGACTAAAACCCGAGGCGCAAAAAACGTCTTTCAACGATATGGCCGGTTGTATTCGGCGCTTCACAATGTTGCACTGAGGGGCCTAATAAGTAGTTGTAGCCCGCTTCGAGCGGGACACACTGCACGGCTGCCGGACCTTGGTCTATGGGTACAGGAGGAGCATCAGCCAATTGTCTACTCACAAATTCATCACGGGCTTCAATTGAATGAGCATATCGCAATCGATCTCCGAGTGACAATGGAATGGAACCAATTGCGGTGTGTGTTGGCAGTACATCGGATGCCGTAACAATGGTCCTGTTATCGGCATGCCAGCCAGCAACCGAAACATGGTTGTCAGGCACCTCCAAACACCGAACACTGAGTTCGATCGCTTTTTTAGGCGGGAGTCCGTAAGCAGCAATAACAGAATCTGTCCACGGGCTAACGGCTTCTTGGATTTGGTGTGACATGGCCATTTCTAGTTTACCGTCAACAAAATGTCCACCAGTAAAAATATCGCGTTTTTTGATATCCACCTGCCCAACACGCGTAACCTGACCATACCCATCAAAATACGTTGCACCAAACTCAGCAAAAACACTGGCCAGTTTTTTAAAGACTATCGGATCAACCTGGTCGCCTTGAATTGCCGGCTCCAATTCAAAAGGTCGCTCGCCCACCTTTCCAGAGATGTGTCTTAAAAACATAGCGTTAATCTCGTGCAGGTATGCGTAAAACCGACTCGACTAGATGCCGAGCTTGATCTTCTTCATCTTGAGGGCTTTGCGCTCACGGCGAACAATGGCCTTCTTGCGGCGTTCAGTTTTGCTGATTGGCTTTTCAAAAGCCTGGTTTTGCTTGGCAATCATTAAGTTGCCAGACTGTTGCACCTTGCGGCTAAAGCGCCGAAGCATGTTTTCGAGCGATTCTTTGGAATCTTTGGCGGTTACAATAATCATATCTGTTAGAGTCTACCGTATTTGTTAGTAATTTTCAAGCCCTTTAAGGTGTTGGTCATTGAAGCCTTCTGTGCTCATTTCTGTGACAAATTGCACCGCTCCATCAATATCGCCTCTTGCCGCTAATCCGACTCCTATAGTTCCTACTGGGTCATATCCGAATGCGATTGCGTTGGCACCATAATACTCGGTAACATCACCGGCAGCTTTTATGGCAACAGTAGCGCGACCGAGTAATCTGTCCATCAGCCCTTGCTCAACAACGGTTATATCGATAGAACTGCGCATAATTGCAGTCGAGGGCGTGATGTCGGGAAATTGTGCGAGGGCAGCTTGTTGCAATGCTTCTCTGGCCAAGACACGTGCTTGCCCGCGCCCACTAACATGGGCAACCAATGCTGCATCGACCCCTCCTAATACTTCGTAATTTGAACCGATAAACTCATAATGCCCGCCAACATACAACGTTGACGGGAACCCTTGACCCGGATCTTTACCTCTTCTTAGTTGCATAGTAACCCTAGACCGTGGGGCGCTTTTGGTTGAGGCGCTGGCTTTTCAGGACGATGCTTTGGAGTTCTTTAAAGATGGCGAAGTGTTTGTTGGTGTGGTAGATTTTGGTGTTTCCCTGGCGTTCAGAGATCAAAAAGCCAATTTTCTCTAAGCGCTTTAGCTCACGCTGGATGTTGCCGGCGTCTTCTTTGATAAGTTTGGCAAGACCGCGAACGTGCGTCTTAAAATCAGGATACTTGGCGTACACCACAATGATCTTGCGTCGTACTCGGGAAGTGATAAAAACGTCTAGCATATTGTCCTTTTAACCCTTATTTGTCTGTTAATGATTGTTTGGTCGGTAGTTTTGTTTAGGTGCGGCTTAATGCTTAAGCTCATTGTCATATGGACAACAATTAGTATAACCAGGCCTGGGGTACATTTCAACAGATTTTTTTATTTATAGCACTTATACTGAGTAGTAATGGTTTTTATTGATGTGCAGATTGCTGGGTCAAAATTTCATGGGAAGTCATCCCTGACCTATGCGCATGATCACAAGTTACCCCTGGGAAGTATTGTTGAAGTACCGCTCGGAAAGGCGGTGGCTTTGGGGGTGGTGACGGGCACTGCAACCACCAGCGCCGTAGCCGCCAAACCAATTGCCCGAGTATTAGAACCCTGGCGCTTACCCAAACAATGCTTAGAACTCGCCCGGTGGCTCCAAGGCTACTACCCCGCTCCCAGTGGCCAGATATACAGTTTATTTATTCCTAATGATTTAGGACGTACCGCACGCCTCGCCAAAGCGCCTGCCGCCGCAACCAATGCTCACCTTGCCGTCCTGCCGGCTTTGAATGATGACCAGGCTCGCGTTGTCGAAACAATCGAGACCACACCACCCGATAAATCAATTCTGTTGCATGGTGATACGGGCACGGGGAAAACCCGGATCTATATTGAGCTGGCCCGCCGTACATTAGAATCGGGCCGAAATGTCATGATATTGGTCCCGGAAATTGGCCTGGCCCCACAACTCAAACGCGATTTTGAGCAGGCTTTTCAGGACCGCGTGCTTCTCACTCACTCCGGTATGACCGGGTCTGAACGGCGGTCAGTATGGCAGCGTGCTAACCAGACAAATGTCCCGGTGATCATGATGGGGCCGCGCTCGGCTTTGTTTGCACCACTTGATACGGTTGGCCTGATTGTCGTTGATGAAGCCCATGAAGCAGCTTACAAACAAGAGCAAGCGCCGTACTATGACGCCCGCCGGGTGGCTAGCAAGCTGGCTAAATTGCACGGTGCTCGTCTGGTGTACGGCTCGGCTACACCGCTAGTCAGTGAGTACTTTATGGCCGAGGCAACCGGCTCACCGATTATTCGTTTAACCCGCCAAGCAGCGAGCGACACGGTTCATGAATCATCTATGGCCATTGTGAACCTCCGTGAAAAGTCCGAGTTTTCACGCTCACCACAGTTATCCAATGCCCTGTTGGACGGCATCACCGACAGTTTGTCACGCAAAGAGCAATCTTTGGTATTTCTCAACCGGCGAGGTACGGCCAAAGTCGTGCTCTGCCAAAACTGCGGCTGGCAAGCCCTCTGCCCCAACTGTGACCTGCCCCTCACCTATCACGGCGACCAGCATCGCCTGCGTTGCCATACCTGCGGCTATCACACGACGCCTCGGTCGAGCTGCCCGGAATGCGGCGGGGTTGATTTATTGTTCAGAAGTCTTGGTACCAAATCGATTGCCGAAGCCCTGACCAAGCTCTTCCC
>JAHBAU020000025.1 GCA_018499905.2 Candidatus Saccharimonadota bacterium
AGATGTGTATAAGAGACAGAAACAAAGAAGTCCATCCTAGTGATGGGCTTTTTTGTTTAATGCAAAGAGGGACTCGAACGGGAGTGCTGGGAGCACTCCCCGACCCGGAGCCCGCAGAGCTTTAGCTCCAGGGTCGCCCTTTAGGGCGAGGCGAGTCCCCTTCTAGATAACTTCCCCGCCCTTTAGCTTTTCTGCTGTGCTGAAAAGTTTGCATGCCAAATCTATATTTGATTTGGCGCAAAGGTCGAGTCCCTGTCCATCCTACTGGCCAGACAGGCCGGGCCTCCTGGCCCCTGAAAAGTTTATGCTCAAAACAAAGGCAAGTTGCCTCTGTTTTTCTGATATAATCGCAGCATGATTCAACCAGATATAAAATATATGAAGTTGGCAATTGAAGCAGCGGTTCAGTCTGCCAAGAACGGCGATTATGGCCATGGTGCAGTCATTATTAAAGACGGTGAAGTGATTGCTACTGGCTACGAGACTTTAAAATCTGCTAATGATCCCGTTAATGGGCATGCCGAAATAGATGCAATAAGAAAGGCATGTCAAAAGCTCGGTCAACCTTATTTGCAGGACTGTATCATGTACTGTACTGCAGAACCTTGCCCGATGTGTATGTCGGCAATTATATGGGCCAAGATGAGTGACGTTGCTTATGCGATTACACGCGATGACATGATTGCTGAAATGGAACGCATTAAGCAATCAAGTGGAGGAAAATTTTCTTGGCGTCAGATTGCCATTCCAGCTGAATATATCGTTGAGCATGGCGAACCGAAGGTTGCCCTTCATCCTGGTTTTATGCGCGAAGAGAGTCGTATGCTCTTTGATCTGACTGGAAAATAGTTGCAATAGCGTCTACTATGGCCCTCCAATATGCTTTGGCTTAAAACAGGGGTAATGCTTCTGTTTTTTGATACAATTATTTGATGAGAGTATTAGTATTTGGCGATAGCATAACACAAGGTTACTGGGACACTGAGGGCGGTTGGGTTGAGCGAATACGAAAATTCCACGATTCTAAACAAGTAACCAACTTAGAGGGTCTTGACGAACCAACAATCTTTAATTTTGGTATTTCTGCCGACAATTCAAACGATATCTTAAATCGGATTGAACCTGAAACTATTTCCAGGACACGACACGACAATTTACCGATAGTAATTATACAAATAGGAGTTAATGATTCATCCATTGATAGACTGCCAGGTGATGAAAGCGTCAGCTTACCAATAGAAAAATACGAGCAAAATCTTAAGGCTATTATTAATAAGATTAAAACACTGAGTTCCAAGATAATATTTATTGGTTTATCTGCTTGCAATGAAACACGTACTACTCCCGTCTCCTGGGGAGACTTTTATTACACGAATGAAGCAATAAAAAAGTACGAAAATAAAATGAAAGACATCGCAGCAGAATGCAACTGTGAGTTTATCCCAGTCTTTGACGCATTTATCCAAGAACTAGACAAAGAAAAAGATCTCCTTCTAGATGGACTTCATCCGAATAACGAAGGACACGCATTTATGTATAAAGTCATAATGAAAGAACTTGCCCGTTTACTCGTATAACAGTTGCGTTAACGTCTATGATGGGCTTTTTGTTTGTTGCATAGAGGGACTCGAACGGGAATGTCCTTGAATGGACATTCCCCTCCCTTTAGCTCCGCAGGGGTAACCTTGGCGAATCTAATATTGATTCGCCAGGAAGGTCGATGAGAACTTAGCCGCAACAGAATTTACTATGAGTCCTGGTGACTACGAATCTATGGCAAAAGCCCGAGTAAATAATGTTCAAGCGTCCAGCTTAGATTGGGATAGTATCGAATTAGGTAAACAAATACTGTCATTGGCAAACGACCTGAAACTTTAGTTGAAACAATCTGATTAAAAAATCATTTTAGCTCCGTGGTGCTAAGATAATCATATGACAAAATTTGTACTAAACTCGGGCGCAATCAAAAACACTCCAGCCTTAAAAAAACAATTTCACCAAGAAATTGTAAAAGGACTGTCAAAAAAGCCACACTTTCTCTTGTGCAACTTTTCACAAGGCCGGGAGTACTGGGAGGTAAAGTTTGGTGGTTATTCAAACTCGATTCGTGAGGATATGCCTAGTGACATTACCCCTAGCTTTGAACTTGCAATGCCGAATATGTTTGTTAAACAATGTTCGCAAGCAGATATTATATATTTTCACGGCGGCGATGATCACCTACTCCAATACTGGATGAAGCAGTTTGATATTAACGATTTATTTAAAGATAAGGTCGTAGCCACTAGTTCTGCAAGTTCAGACATGCTTGTAACACATTACTGGACATGTGATTGGCGTCAATGTGCCGATGGACTTGCGATATTACCGATAAAATTCATCCCTCATTATCAATCAAATTTCGGAGATATCGATCCCCGTGGCCCAATTGACTGGCAGAAGGCGTATGACGAGCTGGCAGCGTATGGCAATACATCCCTACCAATTCACGCCCTTAAGGAAGGTGAGTTTATCATCTTCGAGAGATAACTCCCTATATGTCTATGATTAAAGCTATCGTATTCGACTTCTCGCGCGTACTGCTGTTCGCCAAAGATCCCAGCTATTTAGGCGACCTAAACCCGCTCCACCGACAGTTGTCCGAAAATAATCCTGACTACCCCTTTTTTGACAATTTTTACTTAAACCAAGAGCTACTTGATTGGCTCAGGCTCATTCATGGAGCGAAGCTTTACATATTCACAAGTGGCAACATCCAAAATGCTCCGGCGATCAGACCGATGCTCGATAATATTTTTACGCATGTATATTCAGCCGAGACAATGCATCTCAGCAAGTCTGATCCGGCCGCCTATTCTAAGTTATGCTCGATTTTGAATCGTAGCCCACAAGATGTTCTCTTTATTGATGATTCCAAAAAGAACATCGCCGCCGCTAAACAGGCGGGCCTCCAAACACTACTATTCTCGAATACCGCAAAGCTAATTAAAGTGTTACAAATGCTGAAATGAATGTTATAGAGCTAAGCATTCCTGGATATACCGTTGATATAGAACCTGACTATAGGGCTACCGGCTCTGTAATTGACGATGCCATCAAGATGCATTTCATGGGCCAGAAAATTCTGCTACGTGGCGCTGGCTCGCAGCAGCACCAAGACAAATCAGTGAATGAGTTAATCGAAGTAATAATAAGCACCGGGACTGACCGCTATGATCCTGAAAGACACGGGGATCGGTACGAAAATGTAGCAAACAAACTGATTGATCTATTTGCTTTCTCGGCAGTAGTAACTAAAGAACTTAAGTTAGGCTGGCAAGTTATTTATGGGTTTTATCACAGTGCCATAGGAGCACACGGCTACCCAGTGAAGATAGATATTCTTACGATTTACGATGCCCACCAGCTAGATGAAGTGGTACACCAATATGCTGGCAGAGACGACATTAAACGTGATGGATTTGTTTTTAAAAACCCAGAGAATAAGCCGGCTGCAGTATTAGGAATTATTCAGATCAACTAACTGGAAATTATTTGCGCTAGCAACGACGGCTCTTCATATCGCCTATGCTTAAACTCCATATTTCAGAGGAGCTTTTTTGTTACACTAAGTTTATGAAGAAGTCGTTAACAATAGTTGGCTTATTAGTTTTGATAAACTGCGTCTCGCTACTGCTATTTAGTAATACACCAATTTCAGAGTACGACTATTCCAACTGTCCACCAAACGCTAATTGTATTGGCGAGCAGACTAAGACAAATTGGACGGGTTATCTACCACCAATTAATAGGATATTAATCATAATTTTAGGAATTACGTTTCTAGCGCTAGGTTGTATATGGGCAATACGAAAATATAAGACGCAGCACTAGTTCATTTCGTCAACAGGTACTTAAAACATAGGCGATTTGCTATATATTACCAACTTCATGACCCACGATTGGTCGGAGCCATACTATTACTCTCTAAGCAAACCGAGCTCTTGAAATCCTATCACCTTCTAAAATTCTAGTTGCTACCGACAAGACTAAAGCTCTCCAAACTTATTAATTTAACCCCATTCGTTAGTAAGAGTTGTTGTTATACTTGGGATTATGGATCCATTTGCTGCAAGAGTCATGCTCTCTTTTTTAGTAGGCGGTTTATATGCAGCGACTCTTATTTGGATATCTGAAAAATACGGAACTAAAATTGGCGGTATCTTAACCGGCATTCCAACAACAGTACTCATTGGACTTGGTTTTATATCACTGACAGCCGGTAACGCAGCAGCTCACAAAGCCGCTCTCATAATCCCAGCCATGGTGGGCGTCTCACTTATTCTTGTTTACATATACACGCTATTAATGAAGTACGGCAATATCCGGGCATTACTTGGTGCTGTAGCCGTTTGGGCAATTTTCGCACTCTTATTCGTGAATCTACGCTTACATAATTTGGCGATGAATATTTTTATCGGGGTGGCGTTGTTTGCAATGACCAGATTTGCCATGAAGTCGTATCCAAGTAATTTAAAAGCAACCACAAAAACACTGCGCAAAACATACATTGCTCGGGTCATTGGCGCTGGCACTGTAATTGCCTCAGCTGTCGTCATGGCACGTTATGCTGGCCCGGTATGGGGTGGCGTATTTTCGGCGTTTCCTGCAACATTTGCCACGACACTTTTTATGCTAAAGCGAGATCAAGGTGAAGACTTTGCAAAGTCTGTAGCCAGGCAGTTGCCTCTAGCGAATGGTTCTACAATGACTTTTGCTGTATTGTTTTATATCTTAGTTATTCCTGCAGGTTTATTTGCAAGCATTGCGGTTGCCATGACCGGGTCATTATCATATGCTTTTCTATTACTTAAGTTATCACACTCTAAGAAATGATTTCTTAGGCATTTTAGTTACAGTATTGTCTGGGATGACCCTCCAGGATTACGAAAGAACATGCATTTGTCCTGATCCAGATACCTCTCTTGATTAGCACTGATTGGTACTTGCTATCTAGATCAAGAGTGTTTTTGGTATAATTTCGTCTATGTCATTTCAAGCCTACCTAGATAACATTGAAACGAAAACAGGTAAAACACCAAACGATTTTATCGAACTCGCAAAAGCCAAGGGCTTTGACAAAGACACTAAGGCTGGCGAAATAGTTGCTTGGCTCAAACAAGACTACGAGCTCGGACACGGCCATGCGATGGCTTTGGTGCACGTCATAAAAAATGGTGCCAAAATTGGTGATAAGCACGTGAACAGTGGTGGCACGCACAGCGATTATAGCAATGAATTGCGGCTTGACGGTATTAAAAATAGATAGCTGACTATTCTGCTAGTATGCGTCTATGACAATATTTGAAAAAGTTGCAGCCCTTAACCTGCCAGTAGGCCACTATGTGGTTATTGGTGGTGGGCCACTTGCGGCACATACTATTCGCGAATCACATGACATAGACCTGCTGGTTACAGCAGAGCTGTACGAAAAGCTCAAAGCTGCTGGCTGGAAAGAAGAAGACTGGCCAGAGGGTGGTCAGTATGTATGTTATGGTGATATAGAAGCAGACACTGAGTGGAGTTACGGCAGCTACAATCCAAAACCAGAAGAACTCATTAAAAACGCCGAAATAATTAACGGTATTCCATTCGCACCGCTGCAAGAAGTGCTGCAATGGAAACAGGCTTTTGGCCGTCCCAAAGACCTAGCTGATATAAAACTCATTGAAGCGTATTTACTTCGTTCAAACTAGTTGCGTAAGCACAACCAGTGATACGTTTGCTATACTCGCACCATGAAAATTAATCCCGAATCTCAGTTTAGGCCAACAGTCAAAAACGTATCTGAGATCCTCGCCTACTATTCCCTTACATTAGTACGATTCAAACCAGCCAATTCTGGCATAGAGAATTGCACATTATTTATAGAAACGAGCAGTGGTGACTATGTTTTACGCATATATCGGCAGGCTAAAAAATCTGAATCTGAGATCCTACTCGAAATAAACTTCGTTACCTACTTATACGAACACGGCTTGCCAGTCGCCAAGCCATTACCCAATACTACCGGATCTACTGTGACACAGTTCCGCTTAAATACCGCAAGTTGGTTTGCCATTCTGATGCCCAGGATGAAAGGTACACATGCAACAAGTTATAGCGATGAGCTCATTGCTTCCTTAGCCAAGTTGCAGGCAAAAATACACCTGCTTGCACCAAGCTTTAAAGAGAATAGTGCAGCAATACATCCAACGCTAAGAGAAAGTTACTTCATTCAGCTCATTCCCGACCGACAGACACTAGATGCGCACAGAGCCGGCTTTGTTGAACGGGCCGAAGCATATGTTGTGCATCTGAGCGAAGAACTCCCAGCCGGGTTTTGTCACCTTGATTATGATAATGGAAACGTGCTGACAGACAGCGACAGAGTTACCGCAATCCTTGATTTTGATGATTTAGCATTCGCACCACTTGTCCAATGTCTAGCATATTCAGTCTGGGACGTACTATTCGAAAGAGGGATGTTGGCCTTACAAAGCTATGTCGCGGCCTATGAAAAAATGCGCCCCCTGCAAAACATCGAACACGACTTTCTTATACCAATAGTGCTCTTTAGGCACTATGTCATCGGATGCAAAGACATAGCCGACAACCAAATGAGCGACTTACTACTCAAGCGCTATCTGGCAATAGAAGATGAGCTTCTACAGCTAGCGAGCGCCTTACCGCAGTAGCTCTCTGTCAGGTATCTCACAGACCGACAGAACCTCTCTGCTACAATGGGGGGATGGATACAACAGGTTGGTACCGATCACTCAATAAGCCCTCTTGGGCTCCGCAAGAGTCGGTCTTTGGCACAGTATGGTCAATACTGTATCCGATAATCTTCGCTGTCAATATTTACGTCGCATACTTGTTTTTTAAAGATAGAATAGGGCTCGCCGTAGCTCTGCCGTTTTGGTTAAATTTACTTTTCAATATTGCCTTCACGCCAATACAATTCGGCTTACGAAATAATTGGCTTGCGATGCTAGACATCTACCTCGTACTTGCCACCATTATTTGGGCACAGTTTGCTATTTGGCCAGTGTCTAAGCTCATAGCTATTGCCTACGTTCCCTATCTTATTTGGGTCTGCATTGCCACTACGCTGCAAACATACATTGCCTTTCAGAATTAGCTAAACCATAACCCTTCGCTTGTCTGCTACAATGCCTCAATGACTATTGCAATTCTTGGAGCCAGTGGCTATATTGGGCGCAATTTAATTCAAAGACTCCTTGCCGAGACCGACCACACTATTATCGCCTTGTCCCAACACGCGTCATCTATGTCGCTTACCCATGAGCGCTTTAAGAAATATGACGTAGACGTATTTGATACCGACACACTACACCAGTTGTTATTGAATTGCGACACAGTCTACTACCTCATTCATATGATGGCACAGCAGAAAATGGACTTTGTAACCGCCGAAGCAAAGGCAGCAACTCAGTTCTGCGCGGCCGCCCAGGGCACAGCAGTCAAACGAGTTATCTATCTTGGCGGGCTTGGTGACGACCACGAGAAACTATCCGCACACCTTGCAAGCCGTCACAACACCGGAAAGCTACTCAGGGATGGTTTACCGCTGGTAATTGAATTCCGAGCTTCAATGGTTGTTGGTCAAGGGAGTATCTCGTACGATATCGTGACAAACCTCATTCATAAACTCCCCATACTAACTCTTCCAAAGTGGGCCAAAACCTTAACCCAGCCAATTGGCTTACAGGATGCACTCACCTATCTTATCGCCGGATTGACTTTGGACTCTAAAGACCATCAGATTATTGAAATCGGCGGCCCGGAACAGCTGTCGTACGGCGACCTAATGAAAAGCTACGCCGCCTGGGAACATAAAAAAATGGTGATGGTTAAGCTGCACGTAATTCCAATTTCCATCGCCGCGTGGTGGCTAAATCTGTTTACCCCAAAAACCCATGCCAAAGTTGGCAGAATAATGGTTGAGTCTTTATCGCATCCAATGCTTGTCACCAACAATAAAGCCAGCCAGCTCTTCCCGGATATTCACCCAAAACAACTCAAAGACGTTTTTGTATAAGATCACGATTACACAAAAAATCCCGCTCTATTTTTTCAGAGCGGGATTGATTGATATGTGTAGCGCTATGGAGCTAGGGCAGCATAACACCGTCGATGACATGGATGATACCGTTGTTGGCTTTGACATCAGTTTGAATGATGTTTTGACCGTCAATGGTGGCGCCGCTGATGACAGCTTTGTCGCCGTTAAGCATCCATAATTTCTTGCGGCTCAGCACTTCAGCAGCATCTTTTTCACCACGCGTAACGTGATATTTTAGGATGTTGGTTAGTGCATGCTTGTCAAATGATGCACAGACGTTACCGGCATTGAGCCCAAGCTTGGCAAATGCAGCATCGGTTGGCGCAAACACAGTGAAGTCACGATGCTCATTCTGCAGCCGATTGATGAGATTCGTACAGCTTACTGCAGCAATCAAGGTTGAAAATTCGCCGGTGTCTTTATTAACTGCCAGTGCGGTTTCAACAATATTACTGCCGGCTTTATCTTTTTTATGATCCCACTTCTTGTGACTATCCCAAGTATTATGGTGATAGCTTGTGGCCCCAGCCGTTACTGGCGCAATTGCCATGAAAGACATTACTGCTGTTACCCCAACGATTGCAAGTTTAACTCTTGATGTCATATATTTACCCTCCTTAGATTGTTATTAACTTGGCAACAAGACGTTGCTGATAACATGGACAACACCATTACTGGCTTCGATATCCGCCTGTTCAACCCGTGCTTCATTCCCCTTGGCGTCAACAATGTAAACTGTTGATCCGGTAATCTTAACTGTCAGCTTCTCACCCTGGACAGTTGTAATTTCCTGGCCATTAGTTAAGTCACTCGACATCGCCTTTGCTGGCACGACGTGATAGGTCAGAATTGATGATAGCTGTGATTTGTTCTCAGGCTTTAGTAGCGTGTCTAATGTGCCCGCAGGTAATGCAGAAAACGCCGTGTTGGTCGGTGCGAATACGGTAAACGGACCTTTGCTCTGCAACGTTTCTACTAAATCCGCAGCCTGCACTGCAGTGACTAGCGTTGATAGGCTTGCTGTCTCAGAAGCCAGCCCAACAATGTTTGATGGCTGAGTCTCTGCCGTTTGATCGGACTGATCAGTTTGGCTTGTTGTTTCTTGGTTGACGGTCTCGTCGTCGTTATTCATCATGAGTGCCGCGCCTCCAACCACAAGCAGTAGTAGCACGATACCAATAATTAGCCCCGTCGATTTTTTTGAACTTTCCATATCTCACCTCCTAGATATTGTATTGTCGTTTGAATGACTCTTGTTGTATGTAGCTATTCTTACACCGGTTGTACCTCCTTATTTGTTAGACCTCTAATTAAAAAGCTATGAATCGATGCCACAACCGACTTCAATTCTTTACCTTGCGGCGGTGACGGATAATATTCAAGCAGAAAACCGTTGATAGCATGGGCGATGACTTTAGATTGCTTCTCGACATCTGCTTCAGTAATGGCAAACTCGCTGGTCTGAATACCAAAGTGAAGTACCTCTTCAACGTGCAGATAGGCTTTGCTGGGGATATATCCGCTGTCTAGCCGTAAAAACTGTGGCCGGAAATGAAGGTAATATTTGAGCACAAACACAACATCTTCAATATTTGTAAACTGGAAAAGGATGCGGTCTTTGAGCATGTCGTTTGCCGATCTTCTGGCCGGCAACTCCTGACGCTTTTGGCCCAGTTCTTTACCAACTTGTTTGAAGATCTCAGTCAGGATTTGGTCCTTGTCTTCAAAGAAATGATAGATGCTCGAAAGGCCGACACCGCTCTCTTTGGAAAGGATTCGTATAGAGAATCCCTCGTAACCATGTAGAGCAAACAGCTGTTTTGACTTGTTTAGAATAGTGGTTTTAGTAGTTGCGGTCATATAAATTGTAACGATCGTTACATATTTAGTGTAACAGTCGTTCCAATTTAATGTCAATAATAATAAAAATGTATGGTATATTCAGTTTATGAAAACCATAACCATTAAAAATCTAACCAAATTAAACTTAATAGCCGCGGCGCTACACTTTGTACAGGGTATAGCGGTCGTACTCTTTAGCAAGGAATTTTTTATTCCGGTTAGCGGCAATTACTTGGAGTTTGACCAAACAACACAATCACTGCTGCCTGCCACAACCACACTGTTTGAACTCAGTCTGCCTTGGTTAATAGCTTTGTTCTTCTTTTTGTCATCGCTCTTTCACATTCTTATTGCAACTTGGTACAACAAACAATACGCCGCTGATCTAAAAATCGGCATGAATAAATTGCGCTGGGTCGAGTACTCTATATCTGCCAGTGTAATGATCGTGGCGATTGCCATGCTGGTCGGCGTATACGACCTGAGCAGCTTGCTCATGATGTTCTTCTTAACAAGCGTCATGAACTTGATGGGTCTCGTAATGGAAGTACACAACCAGACAACCAAAAAGACCAATTGGCTCAGTTATTGGGTTGGCTGCTTGGCCGGGGCTATTCCCTGGGTAGTTATTGCTTATTACCTGTGGCTTGGCGCAGCCAACGGCAGCGCCGCACCAACGTTTGTCTATTGGATCTTTGTATCGATCTTTATATTCTTTAGCTGTTTTGCCCTTAACATGGTGTTGCAGTACAAGAAAATCGGACCATGGCGCAACTATTTGTATGGTGAAAGAGCCTACATTATTTTGAGCCTGGTGGCCAAGTCGCTACTTGCCTGGCAGGTATTTGGCGGAACACTCAGACCATAGCATGACCAAAAAGCGAAGCTTCTGGGACAAATTTTGGCGTGACAATAACGGAAAAATCGTCATAGGCCAAAAACCAAATGTATTCTTTGGTGCCTGGATCCTACTGACTGTTTTTTCGTTTTTTGTGGCAACTGGCCCAGGTAATCTCTTATTTCAGACAGGAAAATTGTCTTTGTTTATTTGGGCAATCCTGGAGATTACCCGTGGCGTAAACTATTTCAGAAAGCTGTACGGGCTTGTGGTACTTGGCCTGATTTGCAGGAGCGTCCTTTAGTCATCGTTTGAAGAGCCTGAGCCGCTATTGGAACCTCGACCAGAGCTGCTATCATCCGAGCTATCATTATCATCAGACGAATCTGAGCCGCCACCTGAAGAGCCTGAGCCGCCATTGGAAGAATCGTCACCGTCCGAGCTATCGTCACTAGAGTCTGACGAACCAGAGTTATTGGATGGCTGGTCGACGGTCTTAACCCTCACGACAGTGCCATTGGTGGCATTGACATCAACTCTTGAGCCATCTGCAAATCGAACAGAATACACGACGGCACCTTCTTCGGTTTCAAGCTCTATCTTTATGACCGTTTGGCCTGGACGTTGTGTGACAGCAATATCCCGCGCTTGCTGCAGTGATATACCTGCCACAAAACCAGCAGGCACCGTGCCATCGACTTCTGCGACTTCGTTCTTTACAAAATGTTCACCGGTGCGAGCATCATAGAGTCGGAATGAGCCATCGCTAAATTTAACTTTGTAAACAACGCTACCTTCTTCAGTTTCAAGCTCTATCTGCATGATTGAGGCACCGGCTGGTTGATCGGCTGCCGCTTTTTCACGAATCTGCGCAACGGACAACACATCATCAAGATTTGCTGGCAGCTGCAGATTATCCTCTATGACCGATTGGCGAAGGCTTACATCTTTTTTAGCCTGCCAGGCCACTGCCGACGCTGTGCCCACAAACAGTAAAGCGATAACTAACAGTCCTTGCAGCGCCTTCTGATTACGCCACATTGATGGTTTTGATTGATTAGTTTTTGCTCGTGCCATATTGTTCTCCATTTTCATTAATGTATGTCCCAGTTGCGCTTTAAAGCGTGGGTTTATAGTGAGCTTATTATCCTCAAGCTTATTGTATACCTTTCTCATGTGGTAACCTCCTGACTGAGAGGGTGAGCCACCATTTTACGTAGTGATTTAATCGCTCGGTTCTGAGTGGTTTTAACGTACGATTTTGAAGCCGAAAGTTCTCTCGCCACCTCATCTATTGTCAGCTCCTCAATCAGGCGTTTGGTAGCCACAATTCGTTGCTTTTTGGGCAGACGATCAATAAACTGTTGGGCTCTAGCTTTAAGATCGGCAGCCCGAAATTCCTCAATTGTTTCGACAACGTGCTGCTCAAAGTCTTCGATGAACTGCAAGGTGTGATGCTGCTGACGATATTTGGCACGCAAATAATCTGCCCAAACATGTCACATGATCCCGTACAGATATTTCACCAAATTACTCTCCACAACGTCGGATTTCTGCTCCACAAACTTTACAAATGTTTGCGACGTCAAGTCTTCGGCAACATGCCGATTCAAACACTTAATATAGAAGTATGCATAGACCTTATCGACCTGTTCGTTATAGATTTGTTCTACTACCGACAAATCATGCCCTCCTGTCTATATAGTCGCGACCGGTATACATTTTTGCTTGAAAAAAATCATGCATAGAACTTAAAAATGATGCTGGCGGCTACCATAACGGCAATGAGCAGCCAGATAAACAGATCGCCGCCTTGTCGTATTAGTCTATCAAGCCAGGGTTTATTAACATCACGTTGATTAACACGCAGCCAGCTGCCGTTGACTAGCAACAAGCCACCAAAACAAAATAGGCAGAAGATGCAGATTGCCCCAATTCTATAGGTACTTTGGAACAAGAACCAAAGGCCAAATCCTAGGGTAAATAACGACAGGCCTTGGATTGCCAGCCGCAAACGCTTAGGAATCTGTCCGCCACACAACCCAACCAGGCCAATACTAAAGAATATTGTAAAGAGCACTAAGCACATGATGGAATTAGGAAAGCCGAAGGCCGAACTCTGCGGTGCATTCAAAACGTTCGAGCAGCTAAACACCGAGTCCAGATTACAGCTTAAAATTGCATCTTTATTTTTAAGTAGTGTTAGTTTTTCTAGGGTCTGCCAAAATGCGGCAATCATGCCGATCACAGCTCCGCCCACCATTAATGAGTACAGTGACTTTTGTTTGTTCATAGAGAACCCCTTTCCCTCCTATTATAGACCCGGGCGACAAGTCGCTCTACTTTTTGGCCAATAAATGAGCTCTTGCCAGACCCGCCAGGTATAGGGACCCGGTTATAAGAATGGGGCTGGAATCCCCGGTCTCTAGCGCCTGCTGTATGGCAGCAGGCAGATCATCAGCAACGGTACCATTGTTAAGCCCAATGCCCGCGCTAAAAGCTTGGAGGACTACTGGGTCTACTGAAGTGATATGCGAATCTTGGCCGGTCATAAATTTGGTAAAAGTAATTCGATTCGTAATTGGCCCGAGTTCGGGTAATGCCGATTGATAGTCTTTGCCGGCTTTAAAGGCAGCAATGACTGTCCAGCCCAAAGCAGGATAGGCAGCCTGCAGACTGCGCACCAGTGCTTGCATTTTTTGGGTGTTATGCGCGCCGTCAACAACTATCGTTCGGCCCTGGTAGTCGAACCGATTCATCCTGCCCGGGATGGCCAACCGCTGACTGGCAGTTATATCGGCCTTTGTAATTGACGGCAACTCGTCTCGCTCGGCGACGTAATCAACTACCGCTTTGGCTAGCGACCAGTTGCGGGCCTGAAAGACTGGCATAACGGCATGGGGGGTGTCTTTAATAAGATTTAGCTGTGCGCCATGACCTACTCTTTCCACCTGCTCTTTGATAATTGTAATAATTCTTGAAGGCTGTCCAAGCATAAACACCTGATTACCTGGATGGATAATACCGGCTTTTTGACGGGCAATACTTTCAACATCCCGACCTAAAATATGCATATGATCAAGACCGATGTCGGTAATAACAGCAACTTTATTATCCGAGTCGGCAACATTGGTTGCATCATGCAATCCACCAAGTCCGGTCTCGATAACTACATAGTCAACCGCATGGTTCGCAAAAACCCAAAAAGCCAGACCGATGAGTATCTCAAAATACGTTGGCCGAAAACTTAGACTTTTCGTTCGGTCCAATACTTCACTGAGCGACTGACAAAACAACTGCTCGCTAATTGGCTCACCGTCAATCTGCACCCGCTCGGCAATACTATCAATGTGTGGTGAAACCGTCAGCCCAATGTGTTGCCCGCTTCGCCTCAGTAAATCTGCAATATAATATGAAGTTGATGTTTTGCCTGACGTTCCGGCTATGTGAATAATCGCTAATTTTTTGTGGGGGTCCCCAAGAGATGCCATGAGCGGACGCATCCGTTCAACGGTTATATCTTTGCCAGTCATCGCCCGCATCTCGGCAATGTATGCGGCAAGAACCGCTTCAGCCTGACCGATATTCGTGATCGCTGCCATGACAGCATTGTATCTTAGAAGGATGGTAGAGACATATGAATAGCTTGTATGATTGTGGTATAGTGGCCCATTGACATGGAGTTTCAAGCAGCATCTTTTGAGGCTGATTTTTTTCAGCACAATCGCGACAATCTGCGGCAGCTATTCACCGGAACAGCACCTATTGTCATTGCTGGTCATGGATTAGTGCAGCGCAGTGCTGATACAACGTATCCATTCCAACAAGACAGTAATTTCTGGTATCTGACCGGGCTGAACGAGCCAGATTTAGTACTGGTCATGGATAAGGGCAAAGATTACATCATACTGCCCGATCAAGGACTCACTAAACAATTGTTTGATGGCGGTTTAAACGAAGAGTTCATACAAAAAACCAGCGGTATTACGACGGTGCTAGACAACAGAGCTGGCTGGAAAACACTCAGCTCACGAATCAAGAAAGCTAAGCACACCGCCACCTTGGCCACACCCCCCAGCTATATTCTTTCTCATGGTTTTTACACTAACCCTTCACGCCGAGCCCTGATCACAAAAATTAAGTCTATAAATCCCACTATCGAGCTGTTAGACCTAAGGGACCATCTGGTTAAACTGCGCAGCATCAAGCAGCCGCAAGAGATTGCCGCTATCCAGCGAGCAATTGACATAACTGGGGCGGCACATAAAAAGGTTGTGGCCAAGGCCAAGAGCGCCGCGTATGAATACGAGGTTGAAGCGCTGATTACTCAAGTATTTCGCCAAGCGGATGCCGTACACGGCTACCAGCCAATTGTGGCAAATGGTATAAACAGCTGTACCTTGCACTATATTCAAAACAACCAACCGCTCAACAAAAAGGCTCTGTTGCTTCTTGATGTTGGTGCTGAATTTTCACACTACAGCGCAGACATAACCAGAACCATCGCACTAAAAAGTCCGACCAAACGCCAAAAAGCTGTGTACCAAGCAGTAATCGACATCCAGGACTATGCCTTTGGACAGCTCAGGCCAGGCGTCGATCTTAGAAAATATGAAGAAAAGGTCGAGAAGTATGTAGGAGAAAAGTTACGCGAAATCGGCCTTGGAAAATCGATAAGCCATGAAGCCATTCGACGCTACTACCCGCACGCAACCTCTCATTTTCTTGGATTAGATGTCCATGATGTTGGGCAGTACGATAAGCCACTCGCCAGCGGCATGGTACTGACAGTTGAGCCTGGCATCTACATCCCAGAAGAAGAGATTGGTATTCGCATCGAAGACGATGTGCTGATTACCGACCGTGGTATTGAAATATTGAGCCGGCGCATACCCAAGCGTTTATGGTAAACTAGGAGTGATTTTAAAGAGTATTTTGGTAGCATGAAACGTCCTTTTTCTCGATTTTTAGTTCGTTGGTTCGTGTGCGCGCTCGGGCTTTGGGTCGCAGCTGGTTTGCTTGGCGAACGCATCAGTTACGATAGCCGCTTGCGCGTCATTATTATCGCAGGATTATTACTTGCGCTTGTGAATATGGTCATCAAGCCGGTAGTCGTCATTTTGTCATTGCCGGCCATACTATTTAGTCTTGGTTTGTTCATTATTGTTATCAATGGCCTGATGGTTATGCTAGTCACTGCTTTGTATCCACCCCTGGAGATCAGCAGCTTTGGCGTCGCAATGCTTGCCGGTATGGTGATTGGCTTGGTAAACTACTTGGTGACAACCATTTTGGAGGAAGTGTGAATATTTTTAACTACATTACTATCGTTACCACATTGTTGCTTTGTTTGTTGATTCTGGTCCAAACCCGCGGCGCATCTTTAGGTGCTGGTTTAGGCGGCGGCGGCGAAGTCAACACAGTCCGGCGCGGTAGTGACAAAACCTTACATCAAATCACCGTGGCTCTAGTTCTGGTCTTTGCCTTATCGCTGGTCTTTGGAATTATTAGCTAATACAACTCTTTGGAGGGGTTTCACCACTTATGGTAGACCGAACCACACGCTTGCGTTGGCGCAGACGATTCAAGCACAGTCGTCATCGTGTCGAAGATATGGGAGTGCAAGCCGAAGAGCAGCTCGAACGTCATCTTTTTAAGCGACTGAACAAGTTAGTTAGTGTTCGACGTTTTATTACTGCGTGGCTTCTGCTAGTCGTCTTACTTATTGGCATTACAGTGGTTCAAATTCGTAACTTGGGTAAATACTACCTGGCCGCCAAACCAGTACCAGGCGGCTCAATTACAGAGGGAATCATTGGCAGTTTCACTAATGCAAACCCGCTCTACGCCAATAGTGCAGTTGATAACAGTGTGTCCAAACTCTTGTTTGCTAGCTTACTTAAATATACTGAGGCTAATCAGCTCGTAGGTGACTTGGCAGAGAGTTATAGCGTCAATGAGAATGCCAACGTTTATACAGTCCGTTTGCGGCCTGATCTTAAATGGCATGACGGTTTCCCGCTCACGTCTGCCGATGTCGTATTTACGTACGGTAGCATTCAGAATCCTGATGCTAAGTCGCCTTTGTATAGTAGCTGGCGGGGCATTACAGTCACTGCCAAAGATGCACTCACCATTGAGTTTGCACTACCAAGCTCCCTCAGCTCTTTTCCTTACTCGCTAACAACAGGGATAGTCCCGAGACACCTGTTATCTGGAATTCCGCCAAGCCAATTGCGATCCATTAGTTTCAATACCCAAAATCCAGTCGGCTCCGGGCCATTTACTTGGGAGGCAATTGAAGTAACTGGCAGCACCCCCGAAGACCGTGAGCAAAGGATAGCTTTGGCTGCCAATGCCGATTACTATGCGGGCAGACCAAAACTTAACAAGTTAATTATTCGTTCATTCTTGAATGAAGAAAATTTGAAGACCAGCTTTGATAACCAGGAGCTCAATGCCATGGTTGGACTCACGACCTTCCCCAGTGAATATAACGAGACACTAGAAATAACCGAATTCAATATCCCCTTGCTCAGTCAAGTTATGGTTTTCTTCCGCTTGTCTAACGAGATATTGACTGATGTGCAAGTACGTCGCGCCCTGACACAGGCCACAGACCGTGCCAAAATTATGACCGGCCTTGGTTATCCGGTTGTGCCGAGCCAGGGGCCCCTGCTTGAATCACACATTGGCTTCGCCAAAGACCTAACGCAGCTAGCTTACAACCCGACGGCGGCTGCACAGTTGTTAGATGCACAGGGCTGGGTTGTGGGCGCCAATGGAATTCGTGAGAAGAATGGAACGCCCCTAAGTTTTGGGCTTTTTTCTTTAGATAACGAGGAGTACAACCGGATTATTAACGACGTTGCTGAGCAGTGGCGAGCGATTGGTGTTGACGCCAAAGTGTCGCCACAATCAGACACTGAGCTACAAACGGCTATTTCAATTCATAGCTATGATGCCTTAGTTTATGGCATCAGTGTTGGCGTAGACCCTGATGTATTTGCCTATTGGCACAGCTCACAGGCCAGCGTCCTAGCTGGTTCACGTACTAATCTATCAGAGTATTCATCCGTGAAAGCCGATGATGCCTTAGAAGCTGGCCGAACGCGCACCGACCCGGCAATTCGTTCGGTCAAATACCGACCTTTTGTGGAAGCCTGGCGAGATGATGCACCCGCAATTGCCTTGTATCAACCACGCTTTCTCTATATTACCCGTGGGACAATTCATGGCTTGAATCCTAGTTCAATGACCACACGAGTTGAGAGATTTACGAACGTCCACAACTGGATGATCCGCGAAGAACGCCAGAGCGACTAAAAGTCTTTTGTCTTGAGTTTTTCTCTGTTAAACGGTACTATCTAGGAGTTCTTATTCGTGTGATGCCCATGCGGATGTGGCGAAATTGGTATACGCGCTAGTTTCAGGTACTAGTGGGAGCAATCCTGTGGAGGTTCAAGTCCTCTCATCCGCACCAAAACAAAATGCCCAGCCTTGTGCTGGGTTTTTTGTTTTTTTGTGGTGACAGATTTGAACCCTTGGGTCGAGAAAGCCCTGATGGGCTTTCGAGTTTTCCTTGCTTGCCCTGCGAGCGTGCCACTTGTGGCACGTTGCCGAGCAGATACGTTCCGTATTGCCCTCTCACCCGATTTCTGCCAAAACCATTGCTATGAATACGCACGAAGCTATAAATTATGCTATTATCTCTATTGACCGGATGTTGCTAAAGCTAACTACCTCATGAGTAAAGTTGCCCACTATCTTCAACAGCATGTTTTAGGTGAAGTCACCACTTCGCCTGATGTTCGTAAGCATTTTTCGACTGACAGCGGCGTATTCAGCATGACGCCCTCAGTTGTCGTCTACCCTCGCGGTGAAAACGACATCAGAAAAGTTGCCCGTTTTACCTGGCAGCTGGCCGAGCGCGGCCGCGTCATACCTATCACCGCCCGTGGCATGGGTACCGATCAAAGCGGCGCAGCTATTGGTAGCGGCATTATGATGGTCTTCCCGGCTCACATGAACCGTATCCTTGAACTTGATGGAAAAACCGGCGTCGTCACCATAGAACCAGGCATCAACTTTGGCAAACTCCAGCAAACACTGCATACCCATGGACGATTTTTGCCACCCTACCCTGCATCTAGCGAATACAGCAGCGTTGGCGGCGCCATCGCTAACAATGCCAGTGGCGAAAAAAGCCTCAAATACGGCAGCACCAGAGAATTCATAAAAACCCTCCGCGTTGTGCTTGCTAACGGTGAAGTTATCGAAACCGGCCGATTAAGTAAGCGTGAGCTCAGCAAAAAAATGGGCTTAACTTCACTCGAGGGCGAAATTTACCGACAACTAGATGCGCTTATTGATGAAAGCCACGATCTTATCAAAGGTCATCGCCTGGAAGTCAGCAAAAACTCCGCCGGTTATGACATTTTCGATGTCAAACGCAAAGACGGCTCATTTGACCTGACCCCGCTGATTGTCGGCTCACAAGGTACCTTGGGCGTTGTGAGTGAAGCCGTCATTGAAACGCTGCCGCATAACCCCGATACCACGCTTATGGTTGCCTTTTTTGATGATTTACGGGTAGCCGAACAAGCCATTAAAGAAATTGCCGGTTTTAACGATCGGCCAAGCGCCCTAGAGTTTGTCGATGAGCATTTGCTCAATTTTGTCGATCAACACAACCCCAATCATCTGCGAGGCATCCTCGATAAGCCCTTTAGCAAACTTGTGGCATTAATTGAATTTGACAACGCCAACCCAAGGCTCCAGAAAAAACTGGCAAAAAAGGCAGGTAAAATTCTGTCTCAAAATCAGATTAGCTACCGCATAGAGACCGACGATCAGCAGAAAGAAAAGCTTTGGAAGATTAGACACGCATCATATATGGTCAGTTCGCACAGCGAAGGCAACCAGAAAGCATTACCAATCATTGAAGATGGTGTGGTGCCAATGGATAAATTTGACGAGTATTTGAACGGTGTCTACGCCCTATTTGCCAGAAATAACCTGAAGCCTGCGATCTGGGGACATGGCGGCGATGCCAGCCTACACATGCAACCCATCCTGGATTTGGCACAGGTTGGTGACCGACAAAAGATTTTTCGGATGATCGACGAGTATTACAAGCTAGTCATTAGTCTCGGTGGCAGCACTACGGGTGAACACGGTGACGGACGCTTACGCGCACCATACCTGAAAGAGCTCTACGGCGAGCAACTATATGGTGTGTTCCAAAAGGTAAAACAAATCTTTGACCCATATGGCACCCTTAACCCTGGCGTTAAGATAAATGTCACACTTGAGGACATCAAGCCACTGTTGCGCCAAGAGTATAGCTTGCCCAATAACCAGCATATGCCCCGCAGCTAACAGATAGATTACCCTTGAGTTTTTGTAAAAATAACAGTATCATAACACCTGTACTTTAACGTGGCGGATATAAGCGCGGGTGGCGGAATTGGTAGACGCGCTACTTTGAGGTGGTAGTGAGGCAACTCGTGGAGGTTCAAGTCCTCTCTCGCGCACCACATTCACCACAAAAAAGATACATATGGGCGCTTAGCTCAGTTGGCTAGAGCATCTCGTTTACACCGAGAGGGTCGGGGGTTCGAGTCCCTCAGCGCCCACCACGAAATGACCGATCCTTGCGATCGGTTTTTTCGTGGTCCGACTTTGTGCTCAAACATCGATACTCTCGGAGACCGAGAGGTGAAAACTGCTGGGGGCAGTTTGCAAGGCAATCTTCTTCTGACAACTTGTTGTCATGAATGAA
>JAHBAU020000033.1 GCA_018499905.2 Candidatus Saccharimonadota bacterium
CTTCTCTAAATTACGGTCTTAAATGACGTTAACTACGCAATAGCCGTAATCCGTTAGCTACAACCAATAAGCTGGCTCCCATGTCAGCAAAAACCGCCATCCACATAGTTGCCTGCCCCGTAAAGGTCAGCACTAGAAATATCGCCTTAATGCCAAGCGCCAAGGTGATGTTTTGAAACAAGATATTAGCTGTTGTTTGAGATAGCCTAACAAAGCTCGGAATCTTTCTTAAATCATCATCCATTAATGCAACATCAGCTGCCTCGATAGCCGTATCAGTTCCCGCGGTTCCCATAGCAAATCCAATGCTAGCCTTTGCTAAAGCTGGCGCATCATTAATGCCATCACCCACCATACCAACCTTGCCATCAGGATTTTTGTTTAGTATTTCATCAATAATTTTAAGTTTGTCTTCAGGTAATAAATTGCCCTTAATTACGTCAACACCCACTTCCTGGCCAATAGCTTCTGCCGTATAGACATTATCACCAGTAAGCATCATCGTTCTGATGCTCAAATGATGAAGGTCTTTAATGGCTTGCTTGCTGGTATCCCTCACTGTATCAGCGACTGCTATCAATGCTAATACTTGTGATGAGTTAGTAAGCATCACTACGGTTTTGCCTTGTTGCTCTAACGGAAGTAGTTGAGCTTCAATTTCAGGCGAGCATAAGCCTAGCTCCTCAATCAGGCGGTGATTACCCAGTTGATAAGTAACCCCTTCAAGAGTGCCTCGAACTCCTCTGCCCAAGATGGCCTCAAACTTATCCACTTCAATTAATGAAAGATTGTTTTCCGCAGCACTATCGGCAATCGCTAAAGATACGGGATGGTCTGAACGAGCCGCTAAGCTGGCAGCAACTTGATGCGTATGCTTGGCCTCACCGCCCAAAATAATTAAATCGGTTTGCTTAGGTTTGCCATAGGTAATCGTTCCTGTCTTATCCAGTGCCAAAACTTTCATATGGCGTCCCATCTCAAGAAAGACGCCGCCCTTTACTAAGATGCCTTTACGTGCGGCAGCAGCCAATCCACTAACAATCGTCACTGGCGTGGAAATGACCAAAGCACATGGGCAAGCAATGACTAACATCACTAACGCTTTATAAATCCAGTCATGCCACGACATACCTAGAGCCAACGGAGGAATGACAGCCACCAATACCGCAATTAAGAAAACAGTTGGCGTATAAATCTTCGCAAACTGATCAACAAATCTCTGTGTTGGGGCACGACTGCCCTGAGCCGCCTCTACCGCATGAATAATTCGGGCAAGCGTAGAGCCTGTTGAGGTTGCTGTCACCTTAAACTGAAAAGAACCTGTTTGATTAATGGTTCCCGCAAAAACAGTATCGCCTTGCACCTTATCAATTGGCAAACTCTCACCCGTTATAGGCGCTTGATTGACTGTTGAATTCCCGCTTATGAGTACGCCATCTAACGCGATACGCTCCCCTGGGCGAACTTGAACGATTGAGCCTAAAGTAATGGATTTGACTGGAGTTGGCAACCAACTGCCATCAGCTTGAAGCACGGTAGCTATCTCTGGCGTTAAATCTAATAAACCACTAATCGCATTACGAGCACGGTCAAGGGACTTAGCCTCAATTACTTCAGCCATTGAAAATAAGAACATCACCATAGCGGCTTCAGGCCAACTACCAATTGCCATCCCACCGGTCACCGCAACCGACATAAGGGCATTGATATTTAGATTGCCATTCTTTAGGGCAATCCAACCCTTTTTATACGTTGTTAGGCCACCACTAGCAATAGAGAATATAACCAAGGCAATCACAAGATACTGACTACTAAGTTGGTTTACCTCAAATGGGAAGAACTCAATTAACTCAGCCAAAGCGGCCGTCACACCAGCGATAGCTAGTGGCCACCAATTTGTTTTGGCTGGCTGTTGATGTCTTGAGCTTTTAGTGGGCGAACCCTCTTCAAGAACCGCTTTCATGCCAACACTCACTAAAGCAGATTGAATTGTCTCAAGCGAATCTAAGTTATGACTTACCGAAAGTTTTCGTTGAATCAAGTTGAAATCTAACCCCGCAATGCCTTCAACCGTAGCTAGCCTCTTTCGGATTAACGCCTCTTCCGTTGGGCAATCCATATTCTCAATATGAAAGACGGCTTTATTCCCACCAACAGATGATGTAGATGGTTGCGGTGTGGCAGGCGAAGAACAGCCGCAAGAAGACTGGCACTGACTCATTTCAATAACCTAACTATTTTTAACATTTGTCTATTAAAAAGCCTATAGTAGCTATAGAGTCAAGAAATTAAAATAGTTAAATAAATGCCATTGAGGTGAACCCAATGAAAATCGGTGAATTAGCCAAAGCTACAGATACTCAAGTAGAAACCATTCGTTTTTATGAACAGGAAGGTTTATTGCCTAAACCCGCTAGAACTGAAGGCAATTTTCGGATTTATGGCCAACAGCACTTACAGCGCCTCACGTTTATTCGACATTGCCGCTCATTGGACATGGCTTTAAATGAAATTAGGCAACTACTTCGTTTTAAGGACTTGCCCAATGAAAACTGCGGCTCTGTTAATAACTTGCTAGATGCTCATATACAGACCGTCACTAACCGCATTAAGGATTTGCGACAGCTTGAAAAGCAACTGAAGGGGCTTCGTGAGTTATGCCAAGCCAATCAAGACTCAGCCCATTGCGGAATTCTGAACGAATTGTCGCAACCTGTGAAATCACTATGAGACAATTTCTCGCCTCATAGTTAGATTATTTCTTATTAAAGAATAAGTGCTTAACTAAAGCGGCTATAGCCAAAACCAAGGCAACTGAAACCAAGGTGCCAATTATTCCTATGCCACCACCTGCTGAACCACACATGTTATCCATCATACGACCACCATACATATTGACCTCCTTGTTGATGAACTTCTAAGTTCATCCTATGCCTTTAAATTGAGGATGTCTATCGTATCCAACAAATTTTTACCTTTATTTCATAAAAGTTTCACCTAAGAATTACTATAGTTCCTCTCTCACTAGGGAGCAGCCTCTCTCTCATACATAGGGGATGGCTAATATCAATATACTAAGCTTAGGCTTATGGTGTAAGCGGTTTTGAGACTTGGCTTGACTTTTGACCACAAATACTTACTTAGGTTGGGGGTGCGTTGTTGTCATTTGCTTATGTCACAGCCTGGAGGACTATCAAAATGGATTCGTGACTTATCTCTACTATATGCCATTAATTAGAGCTCAATCCGGCTATACACCCTGCTTTGAATTTGAAGATAGCTAACTCATAAATAGAAACCATGAATAAATCAATCGCTCGCCCTAAATGGGGGATGGCCCAGTTAATTTGAATAAAATGGCCGCCATAGGACTCCCAAGTCATCTTAAACAATGCTCAAAGCGCAGCCTTCAATAAGCCCCAAAATCTAATTTGTCGGCCTCGCTGGGTTGCCAGCAAAACCTCAAGGGCATCAATAGCGGCAACCTTATACTCCAGATCAACGCCTGCTGCGCTATCGGCATCTTCAGCAATCTGATTTCTTTTGAGTATGGTTTGGTAGTCAATACCATGTGCCCCGCATACTGCTTTTAAGGCTTCAAAATGCGCTGCTAGCACTTGTTTATTGCTGATGATTGATTCTGCGTACTTGCCCTCATTCGTGAGCTCACCCTGAATATGGGCATATGCCATCCGCAAGACATTGACTGCAGACAGATATTCCAATCGCCAATACTCACCAACCCATACCTGGCTTACGCTAATAATGCGGTTTAAGGTGCTTACAAACTGGGCATCTAACATGGAATAGGTCTTTTCTGGGATCACCGCTTTAATGCGCAAAGTCTCCAGCTCATCGCCAAGATGGGCATAGGCTGCGGCAGCGAGCTGATGGTTGGTCATGTGCTCATAAGCGGCACTTAATGGTTTTTGGTTCATTTTGTGTGTTTCCTGATTTTGTTTACCTGATCAATAATCTCTACACGGCGCTGCAACTCACAAGTCTCATGGGCTTTGCGCACCATGTCTAAGACATAGGCCAAGCGCGTGCCATCTTGCGTATCAATGCGCCCTAGCCTCATATCCTTGTAGAGCCTTGCCATCTCCATCCGGATTGTTTCGGCATCATTGAGCCTGATTTTGCTCAGAGTATTAGAGGGGGTGGGGCTGAGAACTTCGCCTTGTTCTTGCTGGGTTTGAGGGTCGTCTTCTGACCCAGCTCCTGCATTAGGGGGTAGTTTCGTATTGCGCAACTTCAAGGAGATTGCTTCCTCTTGCCTCACGATCGAGCTCCCAGCAAGGAAAGTTGACTGCCTGTAGCATCCACCGCGCCACCCTCTTCTCCTGCGGCCCAATCATCTATGTTGGCATCACTATCATCACATCCAGCAATACGGCAAACTGTTTGTGCCTTTTCATAAAGTGTTTTAGCGCTGGATAAATGACATACGTCCACATGCTTATCGCTGGAAAGATCTCCCCAATGCTCGCTTATAGCTTCCATGAGCTCATCTAATTCTGTACGCACCACTTGACCCATCCGGGCAGTATGGTTAGCTTCAATGAGATTCATTTGCTCGGCTAGTAGCTTGATATGCAGCCTATTGAGCTTGATCACATGAGTCTGCTCAGCATTGCCTCTTGATTGCTCAATATGCACTTCATCTAGATCTTGATCAATACGGTAAGCTAAGTCATAAATTCTGGTTAGTTGATGCGTCATTTTTAATCCTTATTTCAAATTAATTTTTTAGAACCACTACACAGAGATAGTGGTTGATTCATTTTTTGATCAAAACCACTATCAGTGCTACGTGCCAGTTTCTATCGCGCATATAAGCCTTGCTCCTGAGGCATTTTTTTGGTCATGATCTGCACAAAACTGGGGGACCGACGTAAGGCGGGCTTTGCATCAGCTTCAATGCCTAAGCACTGCGCCCACATCTGCGGATCACGCACAATAGCGTCTCGAACCAGCGGCCAGAGACAGCTGTGTAAAACTGGATCATTAGTGACTTTCAGGTGATTTATCACCGCTTGTCTAAGCAGACTTTTTTGTATCCGAACGCCATTTTTAGGCACTCCAAGACCATAGTGCTTAGACACTTCGTCATTAAACGATAAATGTCGAGCAGCTAGAGTAGCGCGATTGCCACACATCTGATTGCCTCGCATACGACCATCAATTATGGGCAAAATCAACACATGGCAATGCGGCGACGCTTCATCTAAATGCACATCGGCACTCAGAATATTGCTCGCCCCAAACTGACCCTTACACCACCCCAAACAATCCTCAAAGTAAGCCCGATGATCAATGGCACTAGTGGCTGGAAGGCTAAACAAAACTTCTAGGGCAGCTACGCCATTTTTTCGGAGCCTTGCAATACCTGCCAATTGCATTTTTGTTTTTGCATCCTGCGCAATGTCTTTAGCGCTTGATGCTCCAAATAGCGTGTAATTAAGGTGTGAGAGTGAACGAGTGATATTTGCAGGCTCGTCATCAAATTCACGGCGGTTATGGCGGGCGGCAACCAGCAGCTTTCTGCTGCCCTGCAAGGTAGCAATCCGCAAATAGTAGGC
>JAHBAU020000020.1 GCA_018499905.2 Candidatus Saccharimonadota bacterium
AATTTATCCTGATGATTATCGCGATTATTTCGCTGACGTTGGCAATTATGAACTTGCTGCCGATACCGGCGCTGGATGGCGGGCGACTGTTTGTGACGCTACTGTTCCGAGCAATTAAAAAACCGCTGACTAAATCAAAAGAAGAATGGATCCACGGCACTGGTTTTGCGCTGCTTATGCTGTTATTTGTGGTTATTACGATAGTTGACGTCAGGCGCAATTTTTAGATGATTACGTGGGCGACGCCAATTTTTGTAGCCGCAATCTATGGGCTTGTTCGATTTTTTAGCCGAGCCTCTGACGAGGATAAGCGCCCATTAAAGTGGTCGGCGCTTGAGTCGATTACGGTCGGGACTTTTGTCTACTTTATTTCACAAATCCTCGGGGCACTGATTGCCTACGGCTTTGCGGTAATCTTGGGCCAAGACCCAGAATCGGCTTTTGAGTGGCTGCAAGATAATAACGTCGGTCAATTTATCTTGATCCTTACCATTGAAGCAATCACAGTCTGGCTTCTGCTGAGCTTTTTGAAACGGCGCTGGGCTAGTCTAAAGTCGATAGGTCTGTTCGGCAAGCCAGCATGGCGGGACCTGGGCTATGTGGTGCTTGGATTTTTTATGTATTTCATCCTGTTTGTCGTAGCGGTAAGCCTGCTGCAGAATTTAGTTCCAGCGCTCAATGTCGACCAGGAGCAGGAAATCGGTTTCAAAAATCCGGCAAGCTGGCAGCTACCCCTAGTATTTGCCAGTTTGGTGCTGATGCCGGCAGTAGTTGAAGAGCTGGTTGTTAGAGGCTTTGTCTATAGCGGATTAAAGCAGGGCATTGGTAAGTGGGCGGCGGCTCTTCTAGCATCGTTTTTATTCGCCATTGCGCACCTTCAAGCTGGGAACGGTAAACCGCTGTTGTGGATCGCAGCTGTCGATACCTTTATTTTATCGCTGGTACTCATTTATCTCAAAGAGAAAACCGGCCGTTTGTGGGCGCCAATAGGCCTCCATATGGTCAAAAACAGCATCGCTTTCTTCGCCCTGTATGTTGCGAGCATGAACCTACACCTATAGATTATTGCTAAAAATACGAAATAGCAGTATGATATACGAAATTCATAAGAGGTATATGTAAATGTCAACTGATCGCAAAACAGGTGAGCAGAGTAATGGCTGGATGGCTTTAGGTGTCGCAGGGGCATTTGTTCTTGGTATGGGGTTAGCAGTCAACTATGCCTAAAGCGTATATCTAACATAGAATAGTAAAATAGTATGAGCGATTTTGGCCTAGATGCACACATTCAAGCAACTGGTCTTTATTGGCGGGCAAATACCCTGGAGGTGCTTAGCGACCCTAGCGTTCAGGGGCAGATTGGTGAAGATAGGGCGGGAGCACTGTACGCTTTGGCAGAAAAAGCCGGGATCGGGGTTCGTGAAGGCTCTCGATTGAGAGTAATAAAGCCCAGTGATCTAGGCGTATTTATTGTGCCGGAGCCAGTAGAATATCTGCCGGAGAATACTAGCGCTTGTCACCGAACATACTCTGAAAGTCCCTTTCTCAGCACTATTATCGTACCCCTGGAGACCGATTTAAGCGGCCCAGAGATTGGTGCGGTGGGCTGCCATGAATTCATGCACGTGAAACAATCACGGCGTACCGATAACTGGCAAGACTGGGTCGATCTTCATAAGGACGCTGCTGAGCAGGCTAGAATTGAAGCCGAAGCTCACGCCCTGCACTTACTAGTTCTTAATCCATACTTTGGCGGAAATTTAGCTGAAATGGCTAGAGTAGGAAGAGTCTGCGTGGAAGAAGATGGTCTTGTAAGTTTTGACTTAGTGAATCCAATCGCTGGTTCTGATATGCAGGCTTACGTTGCGTTGGGTCGACGGCAACCCCAAAACGTAGTCATGAAGGCGGCGGTGGCACATCAGTTTGGTTTGGATATAGAGAATATTGCAACTACTGAAATCCCTGAAGCTATGATTGTAACCTATCAACAACTCGGCGTCATTTAAAACCACAAGTCTCTTGTTTAGGGCTATGTTGTGCTACAATAATCCCGAATATGACACACATCTGTAATTATTCTGCCTTCCTCCCCAAGCCGGCCACCCAGCCGATTTGCTTCTAATTACCCGTAAATTTCAAAGACTAAGGCAAGGAATTAACAGATGAAACTCTCGAAACTATTTACCAAAACTCGCAAAGAAGTACCCTCTAACGACACAGCTATCAGCGCTCAGCTGATGGTCAAAGCTGGCTATATCAGCGAGTCAACAGCTGGGCGGTACAACATGCTGCCCCTTGGTCTTAAAGTGCACGCTAAGGTAGCCAATATTGTTCGCAAGAATATGGATGCTACCGGTGCGCAGGAAATGTTTGTGCCGACCCTCCATCCAATTGAACTTTGGAAAGAGACGAACCGCACCACGACCACTGGCTTTGAGCTGATGGCCGTCGAGGATAGACGCGGGGCGACCTTTGTTTTGGGTGGCACGGCCGAAGAAATGGCTGTCGATATGGTTAGAAAGTTCAACCTCAGCTACAAAGACCTGCCATTTAACATTTATCAGTTTTCTATGAAGTTCCGAGATGAACTACGAGCGCGGGGCGGTTTGCTACGCGTAAGAGAGTTTGTCATGAAGGACGCCTACAGCTTTAGCACCGAAGATCAGTTTGGTGACATTTATCAACAGATGTGGGATACCTACACCAAGATATTCAAAGAGATCGGACTGGAGACTTTTGTTGCAGCGGCAGACAACGGCTACATTGGCGGCGAATACTGTCATGAGTTCATTGTCGAATCCGATGCAGGTGAGAGTCGTTTCTTTGTAAACACAACAAATCAAGAAGCAGCGCACGAAGACGTAGCCAAAGTCGTAGCCGATGACAAGAATGTCTCTGATGAGCTGAAACCGCTTGAGGTGGTTGACGCCAAGCGAGGCACTACCATGGAAGATGGTGAAGCCTTTCATAAACTACCAATGTGGCAGCAGGTAAAAGACGTTCTGTATTTTGACGAAGGCACCAAGCGCTATATCTTGGCAATTATCCGGGGTGATTTTGATGTCAACGAAACCAAGCTAACACATGTCGCTGACGCCTGGAATCTTCGAGCGGCCACCCCAGAAGAAGTGCGCGAAGATCTTGAGAGCGAACCGGGCTTCATCTCTCCGATTAATTTTGTCAAAAAGGGCGTGAAGACGGGCTATCCAGTGGTCATTGTGGCCGATGGTTCGCTTAGGACCGTCCGCAATATGTACGGCGGCGCCAACAAACTCAACCGCGACTCACTCAATATGAACATTGACCGTGATTATAAGCCTGACCTCGAAGGAGATATTGCCCTGGCCAAGCCATCTGAGACTTTGGTTGAGAAGAAAGGTATCGAAGTTGGCAATATATTTCAGCTAGGCTATCATTACACCAATCTTATGGAAGGTGCTGAATATACCGATGAGAAGGGCGAACGACAGAAGTATTACATGGGATGTTATGGCATAGGCATCGGGCGCACTATGGCTGCTCTCATCGAAAAGTATCACGACGAAAGAGGCATGATCTGGCCAATCAATGTGGCGCCGTTCCAGCTGATGCTGGTGCGATTAGGAGAGGCAGCAGAGGTGGTTAAGGCGGCTGATGAGCTATACCAAGAGCTAACAGCAGCCGGTATCGAGGTGTTGTACGATGACCGTGACGCCAGAGCAGGCGAAAAATTCGCCGATGCTGACCTCTTGGGTATCCCGTACCGCGTGGTGGTAAGCGAAAAGACGATGGCGGCCGGCAAATGGGAATTCAAAAAAAGGACCGAAAAAGACTCTGAAGCTGTGGACACCCGTGATATAATCAAAACCCTGAATGACGCCATGAAGGCCGACGGTCAGGGTATGGGGACAGGCGCATGATACAGAAATACCGCCTGAAAGGCATCAGTAAACAGCATTAGACAACTAAGGAAAGTAGAGAGATAACCAGAATGAAAAAACAATTCCACATGACTAGAGAAGGTGAACAAGAGCTGAGAGAAGAGCTCGAGCAACTGGTCGCGCAGCGCGGGCCAATGGCCGAGCGTATCAAGCTGGCACGTGAATTCGGTGATCTAGCCGAAAATGCCGAATATTCTTCTGCCCGCCAAGAGCAAGAAAAAGTAGAGGCCCGGATTGCCGAGATTGAACACATTCTGCAAAACGTCGAGATTATCAAAACCCCCAAGTCAGACAGCAAGGTCCAGCTTGGTTCCAAAGTCACGCTCAAGAACGACGGCAAGACCAAGGAATTCCAGGTTGTCGGTACTGTAGAGGCCGATCCACTGAACGGTAAGATTAGCGACGAATCACCAATCGGCCGAGCCCTGATGGGCAAAAAGGAAGGTGAAGACGTCGAAATCGTCACACCAGTCGATACTACTGTCTACAAGATCGCCGACATTTCCTAAATTAAGAGAGATCCAGATCCAACCAAGAAGGTCTGGCTAACCCCAGACCTTTTCCATATACTAAAGAGTAAATAACAAGATAGAGCACTATATGCGTTGGTTAATACAGCTTGTTGATGAGATTGAGAAACATCAGCCCGAAGGCGAGGTGCTGATTGAGTCTGGCGCGTCACCCTCAGGGACCTACCACATGGGTCACTTGCGCGAGATACTGACATGCGATGCCATTCTATTAGAACTAAAACGGCGCGGCCGACAGGCAAAACACATCCATTTCGCTGATGACCTTGACGCTTTGCGAAAAATTCCAGTCAATATTTCGTCAGATTTTGAGCAATATCTTGGGAAGCCGCTTTGTGATATCCCATCACCAGATAACAGCGAAGGCTCATATGCCGACTATTTTTTAAAGGGATTTTTAGACAGCGCCGCAGCGCTCGGTATCGAGATGGAGCCAATCTACAGCCATCAGCAATACCGGAGCGGTTTTTTTGTCCCAGCGATTGAGCGTGTCCTATCGCGCTTGCCTCTGGCGCGTAAAGCTTTAGAAGAAATATCGGGACGACAGCTCGATGAGCATTGGTCGCCCATTCAAGTGATGGAGAATGGGTATTTGAAAAATCGCACGTTTGTGGCCATTAATCCAGAAGACAAAACTCTGACCTACAAAGATCGTGACGGTAACCAGACTAGTGTCAAATATGATGATGGGCTGGTAAAGCTTGATTGGCGCCTGGATTGGCCTGGAAGATGGTGGTTGCTGAAAGTTGGGGTTGAACCTTTCGGCCGTGATCATGCATCTGCTGGCGGTTCATACGACACTGGAAAACAGCTAATGCAAGATGTATATGAGGCACCGGCACCGTTGCCAGTGGGCTATGATTTTATTAACCGGGCAGGTGACACCAAAAAAATGAGCGCCAGTAAGGGCACGGGAATTTCGGCTTACGAGGCAGTGCAGGTACTGCCACCTGAAGTTCTGCGGTATTTTGTCCTGTCGGCATCGCCCGCTAAACGATTATATTTTGATCAAGTGGATGGAACGACTAAGCTAGTTGACGAGTACGCTGCCTTATCGGCGGCTGACGATACTGACGAAGATCGGCTGCACACGCTGTTTATTTGCAGCCGTGGTAGCACTGAGCGGGTCGTCAGTCGAGTGCCGTTCTCGCACCTTGTCGCGAGTTACCAAGCGGCTTTAAAAGACCCCGAAACAACCTTGGCTATCATGAAGCGCACCGAACATGCCGATGTTGTTGAGGCTGACACCGAGATTATTAAAGCTGAGCTGAAATTTATTGATGCATGGCTGGAAAAATGGGCACCCGAAGAAGTGAAGTTTACGTTGCGTGAAACCGTGAAGGCGGACGAATTCCCCGAAGGTGACCAGCAATTTTTTGCGCAGTTGGCAGATAAAATCGCCGCCGCACCAGCTGATGCTGATGGGGAGTGGTTTCACAAGGCCATTTACGAATTCAAAGAAGAGCATGGTTTGCAGCCAAAACAGCTGTTTACGAGCCTTTACCGCCTGCTGATTGGCAAAGACTCGGGGCCGCGGGCTGGCTGGTTTTTGAGCTTACTGCCGCGCGACTGGTTGGTTGATCGCTTACGATTCAAAAGTTAATTTTAGATGATATTTATTGCAGAGGACGGTCTCCGAGGCGATAGAATAGGTGGACAATGAAACAGATTCAGGCACTGGGTATTATGGCGGCGGGGCATTCGGTCTTTTTGACTGGGCCTGCTGGGTCTGGCAAGACATATGTATTGAACCGTTTTGTTGAATATGCGCGCCGGAAAGGCAAGAAGGTGGCCGTCACCGCCAGCACCGGGCTGGCAGCGACCCATTTAGGCGGCTCGACCATCCATTCTTGGGCTGGCATTGGCATCCATGATGACATCAAACCGCGGTACGTGAGTGATATGCCCAAAACCCGCAAGGAACAGATCAGAAAGGCCCATATTCTCATTATTGATGAAGTGTCCATGCTGCACGATTATCGGTTGGATATGGTTGACATGGTTTGTCAGAAAATCCGCGAGTCAGACGAGCCTTTTGGCGGTTTGCAGGTTATTCTGTGCGGCGACTTTTTTCAGCTGCCGCCGGTAAATCGGAGTGACTCGCGGGAAGGCGGCTTTGTCGTGGGCGCCACATCCTGGGAAATGCTGTCACCAGTCATCTGTTATTTAGATGAGCAGCATCGTCAGGCTGACGACTTGCTACTAGAGATCCTGACTGCACTGCGGGCCGGGGATGTCCGTCGCCGCCACGTCGAGGCGCTCATGGCCCGGATCACGCCACGGGATACAGAAGCAGTGCCAGTGACCGAGCTCTATAGCCGTAATGTCAATGTCGATACCATTAACCAGCGGATGCTCGATGCTGTTCCTAGCGAAGCCAAGGAGTTTGAGCGAGAAACGACCGGTCGGGAGCGTGCCGTTGAAGCGTTGCAGAAATCTTGCTTGGCGCCCGAAGCTCTTACCCTAAAACAAGGCGCCTTCGTGATGTTTGTCAAAAACAATCAGGAGAAGAAATACGTCAACGGGACGCTGGGGACAGTAGTTGGTTTTGATACAGACAGCGGCTACCCAATTGTGCAGCTCAAAAACGAACGGCAGATTATTGCTGCCCCAGAAACATGGGAATTGCGCGACGGCGACAAGAAAGTAGCGTCTATCACGCAAATACCACTGCGCCTAGCCTGGGCTATTACCGTACACAAAAGCCAAGGCATGACATTGGACGGCGCGCATGTGGATCTATCTGATGCCTTTGTGCCGGGCATGGGATACGTTGCTTTGTCTCGCGTTAAGACGCTGGATTCATTAAGTTTGGCTGGGCTTAATCGCATGGCAATTACCATGGATCCGATGGCTTTTGAGATTGATCGAACGTTGCGTCATCAGTCGGCAGCAGACGAAAAACGACTGCAACAGCACGCCAACACCTGGGAAAAACTTCAAAAACAGACAAAAAAGCGCCGTGGCTCAGCAAGCGACAGCGGCATCACCTGGTCTGAAAAATTGGCTAAAATGCGTGAAACTTACCCCAATGCCTACACGCCGTGGTTAGACTCTGACGATCAAAAATTACTCAAACTGTTCAATAGTGGCACAAACGTCAAAGAACTGACGACTATTTTTGGTCGTCATCCTGGCAGCATCCGCAGTCGGCTCAATAAACACTTGGGCGAGGACTTAGAAATAGAGTAGATACAAATTTAGAATTTAGAATTTCGAATTTCTAATTTTGATTTAATGAATTAGTTTCGAAATTCAGAATTCAGAATTCAAAATTGTCTTCAATTGTTCGTGTCTTTTTGCCGAAACTTGTCCTGAACCTGTACAATAGTAGTAAGCATGATTGAGGTTAAACACATTACCAAGACCTATGGTAAGAAACAGAATGC
>JAHBAU020000036.1 GCA_018499905.2 Candidatus Saccharimonadota bacterium
ACTTCAAAACCTGGGCGCTTGCCTTTACCAGTACGAGCCATCTGACCCTTAGTACCTCGTCCGGCAGTCTTACCTTGTCCGGCTGCAATACCACGACCGACACGACGACGTGCTCGGTAAGATGTGGTTTTTAATTCGTTATACTTCATTTCTTTGTCACCTTTTTACCAGCTGGTTTGTCGGCAGTCTTGGCACTCATGCGGTTCGTTGTCCACTTATTGGCAGGCACAACTTGCTCAAGCGCCTTGATAGTGGCATAGGCCGTATTGGTCTTATTATTAGAACCAAGCGACTTAGATACTGCGTTGCTGACACCAGCGACTTCCAAAATCGTGCGGACAACACCACCAGCTATGAGTCCGGTACCGGCGCTAGCTGGCATAATTAGGATGTTTGAGCCGCCAACTTTCGCGGTTGTTTCGTGGGGAAGCGTGCCCTTATACAGAGACAATGTCATCATGCTCTTTTTGGCCTTCTCACCGGCTTTGGTGATAGCAGCGGTGACGTCTGCACCTTTGGCAGAACCAACACCAACACGATTCTTGTGGTCGCCAACGACAACGAGGGCTCGGAAACGGAACCGACGGCCGCCTTTTACAACGCGGGCCACGCGATCAACGTGTACTACTCGTTCGTCGAATTGCTTTTCGGATTCAGATAATTCAGCTAATACTTTTGGATTTGTGCTTTGGGCTGCCATATTAAAACTCCAATCCTGCTTCTCTAGCTGCATCGGCCAGGGCTTTTACCCGACCATGATACAGGTGGCTGTTGCGGTCAAAGGCAACTTTGGTAATTTTCTTCACTTTTGCTTTCTTGGCGACTTCGGTACCAACCCACACAGCACGTTCGGTCATAGTCTTACCGGCGTTCTTGGCGCCAACGGTCGTGGCAAAAACTAACGTATGGTGCTTGGTGTCGTCAATAATTTGGGCAAGCACATGTCGGTTGCTAATCGAGACAGTTAACCGAGGACGATCAGCGGAAACCGTCAGGGTCTGCTTAACGCGGCGATCGCGTGCCAGGGTTCGGGTTTTGACTACGTGTAATCTGTTACTCATGTCTACTTCTCTTTTCCACTCTTACCGCTCTTGCGGATAATGCGCTCATCGGCATATTTAATACCTTTGCCCTTGTATGGCTCAGGCTTCTTCAAAGCTCGGATTTCAGCGGCTACTTGTCCGACCTGCTGTCGGTCAATACCGCTAATTGTAATGGTGTTTTGCTCAACAGTAGCAGTGATGCCGGCTGGGACAGTATAGATAACATCGTGAGAAAAGCCTAGGTTAAACTTCAATGCATTGCCAGTTAACGCCACGCGATAACCAACACCATTGATTTCGAGTTTTTTGCTAAACCCTTCAGTAACGCCAGTAACCATGTTGTTTAGTAACGCTCGCATTAAACCGTGCTTAGAGCGAACGACTTTCTCTTCGCTCTCTCGGGTGACAACGAGCTTGCCTTCTTCTTCAGTTACTTGAATGCCGGGCATAGTGAACTGGCTCAGGTTGCCCTTGCTGCCACTGACAGTGATTTCATCGGCACCGATAGTGATGCTGACGCCGCTGGGGATTGTAATTGGTGATTTTCCTACTCGACTCATATTAGTACACCGAACACAACAACTCTCCGCCCATGCCTTGGGCTTTAGCTTCTTTGCCTGTCATCAAACCTTTGGAAGTTGAAACAATAACGATTCCGCGACCTTGCTTCACAATTGGCATCTCTTTTGCGCCAACATACAGTCGGCGGCCAGGCGTGCTTAAACGCTTAATCTCAGCAATCGAACTGTTGGTCTCTGAATTCATAACAGTCAACACTAAGTTCTTTCTGATACCTTCGGTTTCTACGCGTACAGCGCCGAGATATCCATTCTTCACCAGCAGTTCTGCGATTGATTGCTTGATGCTGCTGTGCGGCAAGGTAACGACTGCCTGGCGAACCATACCAGCGTTACGGATTCTGGTAAGCATATCTGCGATTGGGTCAGTAGATGTAGTAGACATAGGTTCTCCTTACCAACTCGCTTTCGTCACACCTGGGATTTCACCCTTGCTGGCGTGTTCTCTAAACGAAATGCGGCTTAAACCGAAGGTTCGCATGTAGCCGCGGGGTCGTCCGGTTTCACTACAACGATTCTTGCGTCTGGTCGGAGAAGAATTTCGTGGCAATCGGTACAAGCCTTCCAAATCACCGAGAGCCTTAAGCTCTGCGCGCTTGGCAGCATACTGATCCGCCATCTTCTGACGCTTCAAGTCGCGGGCAATGATAGATTTTTTAGCCATTACTTGTTCTCCTTTTCAAATGGCATGCCGAATTTCATCAGCAATGCACGGCTATCTTCTGGCTTATGGGATCGAATCACAAAGACAACTTGCAAGCCGTGAAGGGTGGTCGTTTCCTCAAAGCTGAGCTCTGGGAAGACTGACTGGTCGACAAACCCCAGTGAATAGTTACCTTGCTTATCAAATGCTTTGTTGCTCACTCCGTGGAAGTCACGGACGCGAGGCAATACGATGTTAATTAAACGGTCAGCAAATTCGTACATCTTGTCACCGCGAAGTGTCGTCTTCAGCCCAATTTTGACACCTTCACGTAGCTTAAAGCCGGCGATAGACTGCCGAGCCGTCGTCTGAATTGGCTGCTGGCCAGTAATCTTGCGAATGGTGTTAGTAGCAACTTCTATCATTTTCTTGTCACCCTGGGCACGGCCCAAACCAACGTTAATCACGATTTTGTCGAGCTTTGGCACCTGGTTGATGTTCGCCAGTTCAAGTTCTTTCTTCAGCTCTTCGCAGATCTGGTCTTTGTAACGAGTCTTCAGGGTCGGCATAGTAGTAGTCTTAGTTTTAGCACTCATTATTTAACCGCCTTTTTCGTCTTGGCAATCACGCGAGTTTTCTTACCTTCTTTATCAAAAGCATAAGCAACTCGAACGGCCTTTTTGCTGGCTTCATCGTACAGGCCAACTTTAGATACCCAAATAGGGGCGTTCATAGTGACCTTGTCTCCTTGCGGATGCAGGCGGTTTGGCTTAATGTGCTTTGTCACAACATTGATACCTTCAACAGTAACTTTGTTCGTGCTTGGGTGAACGGCCACAATTTTGCCTGTCTTGCCCTTGTCTTTTCCAGCGCGAACCATAACAGTGTCGCCCTTTTTCAGGCGGATTTTGAAGATTTGGCTGGTGTGCTGTGTATGCTTTTTCATAGTTATAGTACCTCCGGAGCCAACGAGATAATCTTGGCGTAGCCCATATCACGCAGTTCCCTGGGGATCGGGCCAAAGATACGAGTACCCTTCGGTAATTTTGCGTCGTCAATAATGACTGCTGCGTTGTCATCAAATTTAATAGTTGAACCGTCGGCGCGTTTGATTGGGTAGCGGCTGCGGACAACGACGGCCTTAACAACCGACTTGCGCTTGACCGCACCACTCGGGTTAGCCTGCTTGACGGTAGCAACGATGATGTCACCAACACGAGCGTAACGACGGCGGGTGCCACCTAGAACCCTGATGCACAGGATTTCTTTGGCGCCGCTGTTGTCGGCTACGAGTAGTCGTGATTCTTGCTGTATCATTATTTTTCTTCCTCTTCGGTCGTTTCGTCGCGATCCTGGATGTGCTCTTTGGCACTTGGCTCTTCTGCCTTAGTGATCGCATCAACGGTCATGTCGGCGCTAATAGCTGCGCGTTCAACAATCTTGGTCAAGGTGTGGCGCTTGCGGGCGCTTAAGGGACGAACCTCGGCTATGATGACACGATCGCCAATGTTAGCTTCGTTCTTTTCGTCATGAGCCATGAACTTGTTCGTGGTCATAAACTGCTTCTTGTACAACGGGTGAGTTTGTCGAGTTTCGACGCTCACTACGATTGTTTTGTCGGTAGAATTGGCGACGACAACGCCTTGCATAGAGCGAGCCATTATACGGCCTCCTTCACGAGTTGTTCGCCGAGAACAGTTAGGACCCGGGCTAAATCTTTACGTTTGTTGCGGAGTAATCTGGTGTTTTGAACTTCACCCATATGCATGCGGCGCTTCAACTCACTGATTTCTGATTGCAATTGTGTGCTTGCTGTAGTCAGTTCTGAGGTCGACATCTTACGAATCTCTATAGTTTTCATAAGTTACACCTCCTCTCTGACGATAAACTTCGTCTTGACTGGCAACTTGTGCCCGGCGAGACGCATTGCTTCACGCGCGACTTCAACAGGGACACCTTGCATCTCAAACATGATGGTTCCGGGGCGAACTTTGGCTACGAAGAACTCAGGATTGCCTTTACCACTACCCATCTTCACGTCCTGTGGCTTTCGAGTCACTGGTGTGTGCGGGAAAATCCGGATCCAGACCTTACCACCACGCTTAACGTAGCGAGTCATGGCTTGGCGGGCGGCTTCGATTTGGCGAGAGGTAATACGCTCTGAACCTTGTGATTGCAAGGCAAAATCACCAAATGCAATGTAATTGCCAGAGGTAGCCGGGCCGTTGATCTTGCCCTTGCGAACCTTGCGGTATTTAGTACGACTTGGCATTAACATCTTATGCTTCTCCCTTGTAGATCCAAACCTTCACACCGATAATACCGGCCTGGGTTTTGGCATCAACTTGTGCATAATCAATATCTGCTCGTAAGGTGTGCAGTGGGACGCTACCAGCGACTTCTTTTTCGCGGCGGGACATTTCAGCACCGTTTAAGCGACCAGAAACCTGGATGCGAATACCTTTTGCACCGGCACGCATGGTTGCAGCTGAAGACATCTTGATAGCTCGACGGAAAGAAATACGTCGCTCCAGCTGATGAGCAATATTCTCGGCAACCAGTTTGGCATAGAGTTCTGGCTTTTTGACTTCTTCGATATTAATACGTGTCTGGACACCATAGATCTTCTCGATGGCAGCTTTAAGTTCTTGAGCACCTGCACCACCGCGGCCAATAACGACACCGGCTTTTGCGGTAGCAATAGTAACAGTCACGAGGTTTGGTGAACGCTCAATCTCAATGTTATTGATAGCGGCGCGTGAGCCAAGCTTGTTGGCAACCATGCGACGAACGGCCAAATCTTGACGTAAGTAATTGGCATAGTCACGCTTGTTGGCAAACCAACGGCTGTGCCAGTTCTTATTGACCTGGAGCCGCATGCTAATTGGATTAACTTTTTGGCCCATTACTTGGTCTCCTTTGCAGTCGCAGTCTTTTTAGCGGCTCGCTGCTCACCGTCAACAACAACCCGAATATGGCTGGTGCGACGCTGAAACGGATTCGCACGACCGCGAGCGGCCGGGCGGTATCGCTTGTAGCGAGGGCCTGGTGTGACACTTATTTCAACAATCTTCAATGAATCTGCTTTGTAATTGTGGTTGTAGTCAGCGTTCGCTCGAGCACTTTCGATAACCTTCTTAACAGGTAGCGCTGAACGGCGTGGTACGTGTGACAGAATAACTAAAGCATCAGCAACTGTGCGGCCGCGAACGAGGCCGGCAACAACGCCAACTTTTCTTGGGCTCATACGAACTGATTTAGCAATTGCTTGTACTGGCATATGTTTAACCCTTTGCCATCTTTCCGCCATGGCTTCTAAACTTGCGGGTTGGCGAAAATTCACCAAGCTTATGACCAACCATGTTTTCAGTCACAAAGACTGGAACATGTACCTTGCCGTTATGAACAGCTATCGTTCGGCCAACAAATTCAGGTGGAATAACTGAAGCACGCGCCCATGTCTTGATGATGGTGCGGTCTTCGTTGCCAAGCGCTGCTACTTTCTTCGCAAGCTTGAAGTCAACAAATGGTCCTTTTTTCAGTGATCGTGACATAGCTTATTTCCTCTTGGCCGCGTGACGGCTTCTTACAATCAGTTTATTACTGGACTTGCGGCGACGGGTCTTGTAGCCGAGAGTCTTCTGACCCCAAGGAGTCTTCGGAGCAGCACCATGGTCTTTGCCACCACCAATACCGTGCTTACCACCATCACCACCACCGTGCGGGTGATCAACAGCGTTCTGGACAACACCACGAACTGTTGGGCGAATACCCATGCGGCGCTTGCGACCGGCTTTACCAATCTTGACGTTCTGATGTTGTTCGTTACCGACAACACCGAGTGAGGCAGTACAGCTAATCAGTACCATGCGGACTTCACCGCTTGGCAATCGGAGCTGACCGTAGTCACCGTCTTTGGCAACTAGCTGGACGCTACTGCCAGCGCTGCGGGCTAACTGCGCGCCGCGGCCTGGGTTGAGTTCAACAGCATGAAGAGTGCTACCGACAGGGATATTAGCAATTGGCAGACGGTTACCGTTTTCGATAGGGGCTTCTGGACCGCTATCAATTTGCTGACCAACAGTCATGCCTTTAGCCGCTAATACATAATGATAGGTGCCGGTCGTATCTTTAATGCGAGCAATACGGGCTGAGCGATTTGGATCATACTCAATCTGTTCAATTGTGGCAGAAACACCAGCTGGCAGATTGAAGTTAACTAAACGATAAAAACGGCGCTGGCCACCACCACGATGTCTGGTGGTAATACGACCTTGGTTGTTACGACCACTGCCGCGCTTTTTGGCAACTAACAGTGAACGAAGTGGTTTCTTGGTCGTAATTTCACTAAAATCCTGCGTGGTCATGCCGCGCTGGCCAGGAGTGGTCGGATTGTATGCCTTAATAGCCATTATTTGGTCTCCTTGGCGGCTTTTTTGTCAGCCTTCTTTTCAGCTTTTTCTACAACTTTCTTAAGCTGTTTGGTTTGCTTTTCGGCCTTAGCTTCAGCTTCTTCGTCAGCGGCAAAAATTGGGATTGACTGGCCTGCCTTAATCGTAACGTAAGCTTTCTTGTAGTCACTGCGCTGACCCTTAACGAAACGGCCACGACGGCTAATGTAGGTTCGTTTGCGCTTGCCATTGGTATTGAGAACGTTGACTGATACTACTTCAACAGAAAAGGTCTTGGCAACGGCTTGCGCCAATGCTTGCTTTGATACGGCCTGGTCTACTTCAAATACGTAGACAGGGCTTTTCTGTGAAGTATTGTAGGCCTTTTCACTAAGGCGTGGGTACAAGGTAACGTCTGCCATTATTTTGCCTCTCCCAGCCACTCATGAATGATGTCGAGGCTCTTTTGGCTGATAACAATATTGTCGGCATCCATAAGATCTCGAACATTCAAATACTTTGCAAATACTGCATGGACATCTGTGAGGTTTCGGGTGGCCTTGTCAACTAAATCGTCTTTTTCACTCACAACAACCAGTGTCTTGCCAGTCGCGCCAATTTTCTTTAATAGATCTAAGGTTGGCTTGACCTTACCTTCTTTGGTTTCAAAAGTTTCAATTATGAACAGTCTGTTAGCAGCTGCTTGCAGGCTGAGTGCCTGGCGCAACGCTTGTCGCTTGGCAGCCGTTGGCAAAACTCGGGTGTAGTTCTGTTCACCGGTTGGTCCGAAAATAATACCCCCGCCGCGCCAGATTGGGCTGCGGATGGAACCAACACGTGCTCGGCCAGTGCCTTTTTGGCGCCATGGCTTGATACCACCACCGCGAACTTGGCCGCGGCGCTTGGTCTTGGCAGCAGCGCTGCGCTTGTTAGATAAAACAGTCAGATACGCTTCCTTGAGTAAGGAGTGCTGCTGAACTTCGACGCCAAAGACAGCCTTGTCGAGCTTGGCAGGCGTCGTGGCTTTAGTGCCCGATTTCGTGAAGGTCTGAACGGCCATTATTTAACCCCTTTGATAAGCACGATGCCTTTTTTGGGACCTGGCACAGCACCGGTTACACCAATCACGTTGTGTTCAGTGTCAACTAACGCGACCTTAAGGCCTCGAACAGTCACTTGGGTGTTGCCCATCTGTCCGGCCATCCGCTTGCCCTTAAAAATCTTCTGAGGGTACATGGAACCAATTGAACCTACACGTCGGTAGCTGCGGCCACCATGCGTCTTACGACCACGATGGAAGTTGTGACGCTTGATGGTGCCAGCCCAACCCTTACCTTTTGTATTAGCGGTCACCCAAACTTCGTCACCAACAGAAAAGACCTCGGGAGTGAGTTGTTGTCCTACTTCGAGGTCTTCGCCGTCCTTAGAAAGACGAAATTCGCGGGTCTTGCGAGGCATAATTTTGCTTGGCTTAAAGTGTCCGGCTTGTGCCTTGCCGTGCTTGGCGGTACCAGTACCAAGCTGTACAGCACTATAGCCATCTTTTTCGACTGTTTTAAGCTGAGTGACCGTATTGGCTTCGGCAGAAAGAAGCGTGACAGCTTGAAGCTTACCGCTATCATCAACGGTGCTAATCATACCAAGTTTGTGAGTGATGAACGCTTTCACGTAGTCAATCCTTACTGCACTTTATGGAGCTGAATCACTCCGGCCTTTTACACGAAAATACCTGGAGGCTACAGTATCCTTTAGGGTTAAACGTCAATTTAACCATTCAGGACTTGATGACCTTCCAAGTAGAACGTCAAATAAATTCGATACCACAACAGATTACCAGACAGATCTTTATCTGTCAACCTGTTGTGTATTATACTTCGTTGCTACCTGACAACGTTTAGGCTCGGCATGAGCCAGAACCCTAAGAACATCGACATAAGAAGGATGGCGTACTCAATCTTTCTATCTATCTGCAATTTTTCGCGTCGGCTAAACCATAGACCAATAACAAAGCCTAACGGAAGTGGTATAACGGAATCGCCAAATACTAGCCGTACCCATACAGAACCAGCGGCGAGATAAAGCACGAGCTTGAGCATATATTCCATGTCAGGCTCTATACCTTTGGTGTTTGATCGTTTTCTAACCGTTTTAGCGCGTGCCACCCTTAAGCTACTCTTTCTCATTAATCGACAAGGTATTGCTGGTAATCTTCTGGGACAAGCGCATCTTGACCACCTAGGTACGAGTTAAGAAGTGCACCCTGGAACTCCTGCAATAGTGTCTCTGCTGGCAAAACATCACTGGGCACCGCGGCATCGAGCTTATCAGTACCGAACGTCATCCCAAGCTGAACGTCAGTGCCTTCAGACCCAAGCTTAGTTGCAATCTTGGAAACTTGATTGCTCTTGTTGAGCCACAAATATGTATCAGAGATTGACAGCTTATTTAACTCATCTTGCATTTCTTGACGATCTTGGTCGGTGGTTGATTCACTGGCAATATTGCAAGCTGTCTCTAGGGCCGGAAGGTCAAACTGGTCCGAGCTTAAGAAGTTGGCCATTTTTGTCTTATCTATCGTCAGTAGGTATTTGGTGCTTGATTGACCGTTCACGTCCTCGCGACCAACTTTTTTAGCGGTTAAAAAGCTATTTTGGTCGTAGACTTTGACCAGCTGGTCCATAAACGCCTGTCGGCCCGAGCCAAAGATTTCCTGAATAGCCGCTACGCAGGTGTTAGCCTCAGCGGTTTGACTGTCATCAACCAGTCCAGTTTGGCTTAAAGATGAGGCGTCGACTTGAATCCATTTGTCACCAACAGTGGCTGCTAGGCTACTAACATCGGCACCCGTATAGCTGCCAGCTAGGTCAAGTAGACTCGAAAGTTCGTTGATTTTGACATAAGCTGTGTTGTCGTTGCGAGCGATGATTGAACCACTCAGCCGCAGTGCCGAATAAGTTACGTCCATATCTGCGCGGGCGTTACCCTCGCCGTCCGAACCAGCTGTCACATCGATTGCAAATGCTGGAGATGTAGAGCCATTCTGCATAACTTCCGCCGTAGTAGTCACTGATGAGAAGTTGTTAGCATTGGCTAGATTAAAGAACGCCTCTAACACCCTTTTGTTGGTTTGGCGCGGGACATAATAACTGTAATAGGCTGCTGCGCTGCCACCACCCAATAGCAGGAGTGGCAATACAACGAGTAGCAACAGTTTTCGACGTCCTTTAGACTTCGGCGGCATAACTGGCTGCAGCGGTGCATTTGGCTGTGGTGTCGGCAAGCCGTTATAGGGTTGCTGCGGCTGGAACGACTGCCCAGCGGCTGGCGTGGCCCCGGCTGGTGCTGGGTTTGGATCGGTAGGCGGCGTTTGATTGTCCACTGGAAATATCCTTTTGGTGCGAGTTTACTTGTATACTTCATTAAAAGTATAAAGCAAAACCGCCCGAATCCTAAATGGAAACGAGCGGTGCTAATCAACGAGTGATCTTATTAATTACATTTTGATTTCGGCGTCACAACCAGCTGGCAGTGAGAGGTTCATCAAACTATCGATGGTTTTTGGCGTTGGCTCCTGCACATCTATCAAACGCTTGTGAACGCGCATTTCAAACTGTTCGCGTCCCTTTTTAAAGACGTGAGGACTTTTGACCACCGTAAATGTGCTTCTTCGAGTTGGCAGCGGGATTGGGCCGGCAATGGTTGCGCCGGTACGCAGCGCCGTATCAACGATTTGTTTGGCGGCCTGATCAATCACTTTGTGATCATAGGCCTTAAGACGGATACGAATCCGTTGTTTGCCGCCTTCAGCGACAGGACTCTTGGCATCTACCATGAGTGAGCTCCTTATTATTGCTGTGATGTAACATCTCCGGAATCTTATTGAGAAGACACAGGCGACTTTTAGTCATCACGATTAATTAACAGTTGCTACTATCGCATAAATTTAGTAATTTGTGAAGAGTTAATTTTTGGAAGCCTCATGAGAATACCTGGTAAACGTTCTGTTGCTATTGTCACTGCTTTTGCCGCTGCGAGTACCGCAGCAGCCTTCGGCCTGGAGGCAGTCGAGTACAAGAACGGTAAGATACAGTTCAATGGTACTGACACTGAGCAGAACCTTGACGATCACCTTAATACTGCCTGTCAGGAAACCGGAGCTTGTGCAGTATATGAAGCAACCAAAAACGAGGTAATTGATCCAGCGGCTGACGCTATTGATAACTCACCGGTCATCGATGATATCAATGATTACGCCCAGAATGCCGCAGATAGACCACACGACGTGGCTGAGGCTTGTTTGCGACTCGGAGACAAGCTACGGGTTACTGATAAGTTCGAACCGCGGTATGAAGCTACGGAAGCAATCGCCGCGACAATATTAGCTGCCTCGACTGACGGTGAGGTGTTGGCAAATTTTGACGCATTTCTTGATGGCGAAGGGGTTGATTTTTATTTCAACTCGACTGAGCATCCTCTTGAGCTTTCGCCCGTTGATTGGGCTACCAAAGGCGTTGATGTTGACCGGATTAATGCAGCAAGGATTGACCAAAACGATCCGGACTATCTTAATGACCTTAAAATCTACACGGCCGGATTAGTGCTCGGTTTGGGCAATTTTACCAGCGATTTTGTAAACGAGCAGACTGATTACTTGATTCTGACTGCCAATATGAAGGATGATGCCACTGCGACTGCCCATGAAGGGCTTCTCGACCGCGGAATAGTCATTGAGTTTGACCCTGAGCCAACTCTAGAAGCAGTTAAAGAACGTGGGGTCCATGAATTAACCCACAATTTTCAGTATTACATCGCGATGAAACTAGGCTTTCCCTTCATCAGAACAGTCATCGAGCCCTATGGTCCCAACGTACCAATCGGATTTAGATACGCCGAAGACCGTGGCATTGAACCGCAGCGTATTGTCGAAGCTCACCCAGAATATTTCCTGCCTGGTCCAGAACGTATCTTTGAACGAGGTTATAGCGCCACTAATTTGCTGGAACACGAGGCAACGGGCGTAGCCGACATGCTTGTGTCGGGAGGTATACTTGGCAGCGACTCGCCAAGTTGGGGTTCTCCATTCCATGAAAATCAGTTAGGATGGCTAACCTGCTTTAGTGCTGCTATGCCAGACTTTATAGATGCCACGATAGCCCATCAGCTCGATATTGGTCTTATAGGCAACCCAGACGCTTATGCGCCGTATCTTGAATTGACCACTATAGACGCTGAGGCTGTCTTAGCAACATAAAAAGCACCGCACTTTCTCATAAAAAGTCAGTTCGGTGCTTATATTGGGCAAAAACCCCTGAATCCCTACTAGGCCCAGGTACGAACACCACCATCAGCCCAGGTGCGAACACCAGGGGCGACTTGGGTGTTGTCAGCGCTAGCATTCATCACTGCAACGCCTAAAACAGCCACAGCGACAACAAAAGCGCTTAAAAGCAGTCGTTTCATACTATTACACTCCCTCTTTAATTTATTGATAGTTGTGTTTGTATGTTGCATAAACGGCTTGCGCCAGAGCAATAAATGATGCAACAAACTCGCTAATTTTACAGCATAAGCAATTATTGTCAAGCACGTCGTTAAACTTTATGTACTTTACACTTGTACTCTGGTCAGATGACTGACAAATCGATATTCTCATCACCAAAAAAATAATCCGCAGGTTGATGGCCTGCGGATTATCCCATAAGTTGCAAGATGAACTCTTAGCATATAGTCACCTATTCGAATATTGGCGACCGTACTTATCAAGGTACTGTTTCGTGCTAGAAGCGATTTCGCGCCTACAACTCGTGTTTTTTCTGCTTTGCGAGTGCCCCGACAGCAAGACTAGTGTGTAGATCTATTCTAGAATAGATCTACATCTATGCCTTACAGCTTTGCTCAGTCACAGAATTGTTGGCATTTGCTGATCACTAAGACCACTCTCCTGCCTGCTCACCTCACAGCGAGCACCCTAAGCATAACCCGGCAATCTCACTCGTGGCAAGTCTAAAAACATAGAACCTGGGGAAAACTTTTTGTGCTTTGTTCTGAATCGGTGTTCTCGGGCATTCTCAGTGATGTAGCGCGGTCAAACAACCGAGCACGAAAAAGAGACGTATTTGTATACGTCTCTTTTAATTGTCGCAGTTTTGGGGCGACAAAGTGTCCTGAATATGTTTCAGGAGACTATTTTGTAATCTTTGTGACTACACCTGCACCTACGGTGCGACCGCCTTCGCGGATGGCGAAGCGTAGACCTTGCTCCATAGCAATCGGAGCAAGCAACTTGACCTTGAAGGTTACGGTATCACCAGGCATGACCATTTCTTTGTCAGCTGGAAGTTCAACCTCACCGGTTACATCCGTTGTACGGAAGTAAAACTGTGGCTTATAGCCCTTGAAGAAAGGAGTATGGCGACCGCCCTCTTCCTTACTCAAGACGTATACTTCAGCGTCGAATTCTGTGTGAGGCGTCACGCTACCTGGCTTACAGAGAATCTGACCGCGCTCAATATCGTCGCGCTCAATACCTCTTAGCAAGATACCAGCGTTGTCACCAGCTTGACCCTGATCAAGAGACTTCTTGAACATTTCAATACCAGTAACGACTGATTTTTGCGTGTCCCGGACACCGACGATTTCAACTTCGTCGTTGACCTTCACGACACCCTGCTCAATACGGCCAGTGGCAACAGTTCCACGACCCTTGATAGAGAAGACGTCTTCAACAGCCATCAAGAATGGCTTGTCAAGATCGCGCTTTGGCTCTGGAACGTTCTCGTCCATAGCCTTAACAAGTTCCATGATTGCATCTTCTGCAGCAGCATCACCGGCCATAGCCTGTGTTGCGCTACCCTTGATGATTGGAGCATTTTCGTCAAAACCGTTCTTAGCGAGCAGTTCACGAATGTCCATCTCAACGAGCTCAATAAGCTCAGGATCTGCAAGGTCCATCTTGTTCATGAAGACCAGGATGTATGGGACGCCCACTTGCTTAGCAAGCAGTACGTGCTCACGGGTCTGAGGTAGTGGCCCGTCATTAGCAGCAACCACCAAGATAGCACCGTCAATTTGAGCAGCACCGGTGATCATGTTCTTGACATAGTCGGCGTGGCCTGGCATGTCAACGTGCGCATAGTGGCGCTTTTCTGATTCGTATTCCTGGTGAGAAGTAGCGATGGTTATACCACGGGCCTTCTCTTCTGGGGCGTTATCAATCTGATCATAGGCGATCGGCTTGTTAACGGCGCTTGGCAACCGCTTTGCCAAGACTGTTGTGATAGCAGCCGTTAGTGTTGTCTTACCGTGGTCAACGTGACCCATAGTACCGACGTTTACGTGTGGCTTGCTGCGGTCAAATGAATCTGCCATTTTGTAATGACTCCTTATAAGGGTTTAATGAATTTGTATTAACTGTCGCGATCCATATTTGTTGAGCACCAACAAAAGCCCTCACGCGAGTTATACGGTAAGTATAATGTAAAACCTATAATCTATCAAGGTATTCACTTGATGAGTTTAGGCCATCGCCTCGTGTTCTTGTGGGCTGACTTGGTTAAATAGATTGCGTGATACTAGTGCTCCAACTCCAGCAACCGACATGGCCAACACTTTAAGATCAAGGGCTAGTGAGGCATCTGCACAGTACTGCAAATCATTCTCTACTTGTAGACGATAATAGTCATCGTCCATAACTTCACTCTTCAGGTTGGCCAACTGAGCTGGGCTAGTTAAACCAGGCTTAACAGGTGCTGATTTGCAAACTTTCTGCCATTGTTCAAACATGTCGATACCTACAACATCTAGGCATCTTTGGTTGAAAACATCGTCAGTCGGTCGTGGAGAAACAATACTATAAGTACCTGTAAGAACTCCCCTGAGCTGTGGAATCTCATCAATTCTAGCTAATCGAATTATTCTGGCTGCATTGCTTGGGACGCGGTCGCAATGTCTAGCGCCGCCTTCAATATCTGGGTCACGACCATTGTTCATCGTTCTGAGCTTCACAATATCAATAGAATCTCGAGGTTGAACAAAGTAATCTTCACCTTCGTCCAATACCCCGCGCAAATAATTGATGGCTCCTCTTTCTAGAGGTCCACCGACTGCCAGTAAGGCGCCAGAAATACAAACATCCAACTTACGTTTTACACCTGAAGTTATATATGGTGATATTTCGACGGCTGGCATATTAAAGTGCTTCTAACTGAGAGTTATCTATTTAGCGTTTTTGGCGATGATGGCGTCGGCGACGTGGGATGGGACGTCAGCGTAGTGGTCAAGCTCCATGCTTGAGCTAGCGCGACCTTGGGTTGAACTGCGGAGGTTGGTTGTATAGCCAAACATTTCACCAAGTGGGACGTAGGCGGTAATTTCTTTAATGCCGGCGCTCAGATCTTCCATGGACTCGATGCGACCGCGTTTGCTGTTAAGATCACCAATGACGTCACCCATGAACTCTTCTGGGGTCACAACAACGACTTTCATGACTGGTTCCATAAGGACTGGGCTGGCTTTCTTCACACCGTCTTGCAACGCCATAGAAGCGGCAATCTTGAAGGCCATTTCACTGGAGTCAACTTCGTGGTAGCTACCAAAGTACAGTTCGGCTTTGATATCAACGACTGGGTAACCAGCAAGTACACCGTTAGCCATGGCTTCGACGATACCTTGTTCAATTGGCTTAATGTATTCACCAGGAACCACGCCACCCTTGATAGAGTTGATGAATTCAAAGCCTTTGCCAGGTTCGTTTTGGCTGAGTCTGAGCCAGACATCGCCGTATTGACCACGACCACCAGACTGACGGACAAATTTGCCCTGTACTTCGACACCATCTTTGCGGATGGTTTCGCGGTAAGCAACCTGTGGTTGGCCAATATTGGCTTCGACACTAAATTCTCGCTTCATGCGGTCCACGATGATTTCCAGGTGGAGCTCGCCCATGCCCGAGATGATCGTCTGACCAGTTTCATGATCAACTTTAATTCGGAATGTTGGATCTTCTTCAGCTAAGCGCTGCATGGCAATCGACATCTTCTCTTGGTCGGCTTTGGTCTTTGGCTCGATAGCAATCGACACCGGTGGTTCAGGGAACGTAATGCTTTCTAGCACGATTGGATTGTTCGGATCGGTCAGCGTGTTACCAGTAGTTGTGCCCTTCAGGCCAACGATTGCGGCAATATCGCCAGCACCGACTTCTTCGACGTCTTCTCGCTTGTTACCGTGCATACGGACAATGCGGCCAACACGTTCTTTTTCTCCGGTTGAGCTGTTTAGGATGTATGATCCAGCGGTAACCTTCCCCGAGTAGACACGGAAGAAACATAATTTACCAACAAACGGATCTGTCGCAATCTTAAAGGCAAGCGCAGCAAAATGGCCACTTTCTTCAGATTTTCGCTCAATTTCATCACCAGTCTTGGGGTGAGTCCCCCAGGTTGAACCGCGGTCGAGTGGTGATGGCAAGAAGGCGTTGACAGCATCAAGCAACTTCTCAACAATCACACCACGGCCGTCACCGCCAGTTACGGCATAGAATTTACCGGTAAGAACAGCAGTACGGATTGCTTGGGTAATTTCTTCTTCAGAAAGACCCTCTTCGCCAACTTCAAAATACTTCTCAAGCATCGCTTCGTCTTCAGCGACCGCGTTTTCGACAAGTAAGCTACGGTACTTCTTGACCTTATCCATCATGTCGGCGGGGATTTCGCCCTCAACAAGCGAGTGGTCAGTGAACTCTTTGTAGGTATAGGCCTTCATGGAAATCAGATCAACGACGCCGTTTACACTCTGTTCAAAGCCAATTGGTAAGTGAATTGGGAACGCGCGTTTGCTCAGACGGTTATGAATACTGTCGAGTGATTTATAGAAATCACCACCAGTTTGGTTAATCTTGTTAATAAAGCAGATGCGGGGCACGCCGTATTTGTCGGCTTGGCGCCAGACAGTTTCGGATTGACTCTCGACGCCCATTTTGCCGTCAAAGACGGTGACAGCGCCGTCAAGTACGCGAAGACTGCGCTCCACCTCGACAGTGAAGTCAATGTGGCCTGGAGTATCGATAATGTTGATTTTGCAATCTTTCCAGAAACAAGTAACAGCGGCTGAGGTAATGGTAATGCCGCGTTCTTTTTCCTGCTCCATCCAGTCAGTGGTTGTTTCACCTTCGTGGACAGCACCAATCTTGTGCTTGAGGCCTGTGCGGTACAGAATGCCTTCAGTTGTGGTGGTCTTACCAGCATCAATATGAGCAATAATGCCGATGTTGCGAACCTTGTCTAATGCGTACTTCTTTTCTGCCATAATCCCTCTTGTTGAATTTTCTAAAAAATATTACCAGTCGCTTAAACCATTAGAGTAAAAATCTCCATCTCTAGACCGTAACCTACGCCTACTGCGTGTATCTAGTTGAGGCTGGGCAGGCATTACTGCCGACGCTAGGCTCAACGGTTCAATCGCAGCCTCTGTTGCATAATCGTGTCTTTCGACCCTAAGTGTAGCGGCAGTGGCGATATCGCCGACGAGAACTGGGTAAGTACCAGTATCGTATCGATAATACGTGACTTCCTGGTAACCCCACCCACCCCTGGCTGAAACTTCACCAACATGTTGCATTAATTGCCGATTATAGTCATCTATAACGGCAGGCTGGCTAAGGCCTCTACCGGGAAAGGCCGGCCGCTCGGAAAGTGGAGGTAGATGATAGGACATATTTATCTCGCGAAGTGGGCGAAGGCACGGTTGGCTTCCGCCATCTTGTGCACATCTTCACGTTTTTTAACTGCAGAGCCGGTGTTGTTGTAGGCATCCATCAGTTCAGCTGCAATGCGATCTTCCATGCCGATGCCGCGTCGGGCACGGGCCGCCTGGACAAACCACATGGTAGTTAGGTGATTTTGGCGCTGACCTTTGACTTCAAACGGAATCTGATAGTTGGCACCACCAACACGGCGAGAACGAGTCTCAACCTGTGGCTGGATGTTTTTCATGGCTTGCTCAAACACTTCGAGCGGATTCTGAACTTTTAGCTTATCAGCTGCTTTTTGCATACCGTTATAAACTAAGCGCTCAGCAAGCTGCTTTTTACCGTCTAGCATGACACGGTTAATAACCCGCTGTATCTGCACGCTGTTATACATGCGGTCAGGCTGGATATCGCGAACGAGTGATTTGGTAACTTTACGTGGCATTATTTGGATTCCTTCTTAGCACCGTATTTCGAGCGGGCTTTCTTACGGCCGGAAACGCCTTGCAGATCAAGGGTGCCGCGAACAATATGGTAACGCACACCAGGAAGATCCTTTACGCGACCGCCTCTCAGTAGTACGACAGCGTGTTCTTGCAGGTTGTGGCCTTCGCCGCCAATGTAAGCCCACACTTCATACCCGTTACTCAAACGAACACGGGCAACTTTTCGAAGGGCTGAGTTTGGTTTCTTGGGTGTTTTGGTCGTAACCTTCACACACACGCCGCGCTTTAAGGGAGCGGCTTTTTCATAGTTTTTGGTCTTAAGGTTGTTGACCACGCGCTGCAAAGCTGGGGCTTTGGACTTGGTCGTCACCTTGGTGCGAGGCTTGCGGACTAATTGATTGATTGTTGGCATTCTCTTCCTTCTAAACTTGAGAGCAATTACGTGACTTTTTTATAAACGAGACACCTTGGGGAGACCAGTGTTGCCACTGGATTCCCCCTTAGGCATGACCTCGTTTTTAGTTCAGCCGTCATTTTAACACCTTTAGCCTTCGGTGACAACCTCTTCGTCGTCTTCGTCATCACGAGCACCAGTACCGACTGGGATGCGACGACCTAAGATAACGTTTTCTTTGAGGCCGTACAGCTTATCGAGCTTGCCACTTGTAGCGGCGGCAATCAAGACTCTTGTGGTGTCTTGGAAGCTAGCTGCTGACAAGAACGAGTCAGTCGACAACGAGGCTTTGGTGATACCGAGCAGCAACTGGTTAAACTTAACTGGTTGCTTACCTTCGGCGAGCAGATGTTCATTGGCTTCGACCACCGCCAACTTGCTCACAACGTCACCTGTTACAAATTCACTATCGCCGGTTTCTTCAACTTGCACGCGGCTAAACATCTGGCGAACAATCACTTCAAGGTGCTTGTCGTTGATGTTCTGACCCTGTGAAGCAAAGATCTTCAAAATGTCGTTCATGATGTAGCGCTGTGTGGCTTCAACACCTTGCAGGCGCATCAGTTCGTGCAGGTTGATTGAACCGTTAGTCAATCGCTGACCGGCAACGACTTCATCACCGTCCTTAACCAGGATCTGCTTAAAGTTCGGGATTTCGTAGCGAACAACACTTTGTCGTGATGGTGAAAGCGTAATGTGCTTTTTGGTCACATGGGCTTTGCCAGACATGGTTGCAACAAGCGGTTCACTGCCGTCTTCGTTTGCAGCCAAGACGTCACCAATAGCAACTTCGGCGTTTTGCTTCACTGCAACGACGCGGTCACCCACGGTGTACTCGATTTTCTCACCGTCTTTGGCGGTAATTTGGGCAATATAGTGGTCGCCCTCTTCCCAAACGGTAGCCGTTCCACTGATTTCTGACAGGAAGGCTTGACCCTTTGGTGTACGGACTTCGAACAACTCTTCGACACGTGGCAGACCAGTCGTAATGTCCTCTGAGGCAACACCTCCGGAGTGGAAAGTACGAAGTGTCAGCTGTGTACCAGGCTCACCGATACTCTGAGCGGCAATGACACCAACTGGATGGTGATTAGCAACCAGCTCGCCGGTTGCAGGATCAACACCATATGATTTACGGGTAATACCCTTCACGCTAGGACAACTTAAGACACTCATGATGCGGACACCATCTTGTGACTCGTCAGCTTCAATAGCTTTCGCGATATCTTCAGTAATGAGCTCACCGGCTTTGACAAATTTTGGAACGTCTTTGGCGGCGAACCGACCAATCAGTCGCGAGCTGTAGCTGACACCAATTTCTTCAGCGTCACTGCGGTAGATAGCAAACCCGAGGTCTTCAACGGGCTCATCAACCGTAAATACATCCTGGCTGACATCCACCAAACGGCGAGTCAGGTAACCGGAGTCAGCGGTCTTAAGAGCGGTATCGATCATACCCTTACGAGCACCACGGGTGGCCGTAAAGTATTCAAGCGGCGTAAAGCCCTTTTTATAGTTGCTCTTAATCGGCAGCTCGATTGGGCGACCGGTAGCATCTGGCACAACGCCGAGCATACCAACCGCAGTCTTTACCTGACCAATGTTACCACGAGCACCAGATACGACGGCAATGGACATGGATGTATCTTCACCGGCAAACTGAGCTGCAAGCGTTGACTGCACGGTTGCATCGATATCCTGCCAGTTTTCAACGGTCAAACGATAACGTTCGTCTTCAGTGATGAACCCTTGATCGTATTGTTCGCTAATTTTACTAGCCTGGCCTTCACCGCCCTTGATGATGTCTTCAAGACCAACAATGTCACTGAAGTCATTCATACCCATGGACAAGCCGGAGCGAGTCGCATACAGGAAGCCAAGATCTTTCAAATCATCAGCGATTGTGGCGGTCACAGCCTGACCATACTTTTGGTAGGCAGCCGCAACAACGGCCTGCAGTTTTTTCTTGGTCATAGCGTCATCTTGGAATGGGAAGTCGTCTGGGAAAATTTCGTTAAACAGTACCCGTCCGAGCGTTGTTTCGCGAATTTCACCTCTAAACGGCAGTTTGACACGACCTTGCAGTTCAATGTCACCGTTGTCGAGTGCCATCAAAGCTTCGTTGAGGCCAGTGTAAGATTTAGCCTTACCGCTAACACCTGGTCGTTCGTATGTCAGGTAGTAACAACCAAGTACGATATCTTGTTCGATATGTAGAATTGGCGAACCGTCGGCTGGCTTCAGCAAGTTGTGACTGGCGGCCATAATGTTGGCGGCTTCGGCTTGCGCTGCATCGCTCAAAGGCAAATGCACCGCCATCTGGTCACCGTCGAAGTCGGCGTTAAAGCCCTTACAGACGAGTGGATGCAGCTGGACAGCTTTACCTTCAATCAAAATCGGCTGGAAAGCCTGGATCGACAAACGGTGCAAGCTTGGTGCACGGTTCAAAAGAACGTACTTGCCCTTAATCACTTCGTCTAGGGCGTCCCAAACGGCAATTTCACCAGCTTCAATCATACGAGTCGCGCTACGGATGTTGTGTGCGTGCTCGTTGGCAATCAAATGCCCGATGACAAACGGCTTAAATAGTTCGAGCGCCATCATTTTTGGCAAACCACATTGGAAAATCTTCAGTTCTGGACCGGCAATAATAACCGATCGACCAGAGTAGTCAACGCGCTTACCAAGCAGGTTCTGGCGGAAACGACCTTGTTTACCCTTCAACATGTCTGACAACGACTTCAAGCGGCGGCGCTGGCCTGTGGCGGCAACTGCTCGCCCGCTGCGGGCGTTGTTATTGTCAATCAAAGCATCAACTGCTTCTTGCAGCATACGCTGCTCGTTGCGGCGAATAACTTCTGGGGCATTCAAATCGATGAGTTTCTTGAGACGGTTGTTGCGGTTGATGACGCGACGATAGAGGTCGTTTAAGTCACTGGTCGCGAACCGGCCACCGGTCAACTGCACCATTGGGCGAAGATCTGGAGGGATAACCGGCAATACCGTGACACATAGACTGCTCGGCTTGATCCCGGCGCGGTGCATGCTTTCCAGCAATCGTAGGCGCTTCATGATCTTCTTTTTGCGCTGGCCTTTTGTTTCCTCAACCTCAACGTTCAGATCAGCAATCAGCTTCTCAAGATCAACATGATCTAAAAGTTCTTTGAGGGCTGAACCACCCATGCCGACCGTTACTAAAGGACGAAAATCATCCGGCAATGCACGGTATTCGGTCTCACCAATCAGGGCTTGCTGTTGCAGGCTCTCTAATTGGGCTTTGGTGGCTTCATATTCAGTAGTCAGCTCTTCTAGTTCTTTAGTCTGAGCGGCAGCCAAGGTCTTCAAATCAGCCTTCTCATCATCTGAAGCCGTCTTTTCGTAGCGAAGCTTAATAGCTTCTTTGGCGGCCGTAAATTCAGCTTCTTTGTCTGTCAGCAATTGATCACGCTTCTCGGCGTTCACCGTCAGGATGATGTAGCTGGCAAAGTAGGCAATTCGTTCAAGGTTCTTGACCGTCATGCCGAGTACTAACCCAATTGCAGAAGGTGTGCCACGTAGGAACCAAATGTGTGCAACTGGGCTCGCCAAACTAATGTGGCCCATGCGCTCACGGCGGACAATGCTACGCGTGACAATCTCACCGTTCTTATCAACGGCGGCTTCACGTGATCGCACACCCTTAAATTTGGCGTCGTGTGGGTTGATGTCCTTGACTGGTCCGAAGATGCGTTCACAGAACAAACCATCTCGTTCGGGTTTTTGGGTTCGATAGTTAATGGTTTCTGGTTTGGTAACCTCACCATATGACCAGTCCAAAATATCTTCTGGGCTGGCTACAGCCAATCGAACTGCGTTGAAATCGGCAATGTTAGTGCCGTTTGAATAGCGGCGAATCATCGGTTGGCCTCCTCTTCCTCTACTTCTTCGACTGTCATAGCCTGATCTTCATCGTCGTCATCTGCAATGGCTACGCCACCTCCATCATCGGGCGGCAGATCTGATTCAAGCTCTAACTCGACAAACTCATCGGCAACAGCGTCTTCGGTGACGTCAACTTCCGAAACAATTGGCGCTGGAACTTCTACATCTGATTGGTGTTCGGCTTCGTCTTTGATGTTATCGGCCAAAATGCTTTCGGCATCGATAACAGCATCTGAGCTGATCAGGTCGACCTTGAGGCCAAGACCCTGCAACTCTTTGACAAGCACGTTAAAGCTTTCTGGAACTTTTGGTCCGACAATCTCGGTGCCCTTAATGATTGACTCGTAAGCCTTGGATCGTCCGTAGACGTCGTCGGACTTGATTGTTAGCATTTCTTGCAGGGTATGTGAAGCACCATAGGCTTCGAGTGCCCAGACTTCCATCTCGCCGAAGCGCTGACCACCGTTTTGTGCCTTACCGCCAAGCGGCTGCTGGGTAACCATGGTGTATGGTCCCGTGCTGCGAGCGTGGATCTTATCGGCGATCATGTGGTTGAGCTTAATCATGTACATGCTACCGACAGTGGTGTGCTCGGCAAATGGCTCACCAGTGCGGCCGTCAAACAGCTGCTGTTTACCATCATCTGGCAAACCAGCTTCTCTCAGCAATTCTTTAATCTTGTCAGAAGGTACACCGTTAAATGACGGACTGGCAACCTTTAAGCCCAAGGTTCGGGCGGCAATACCTAAGTGCGTTTCAAACAGCTGACCGATGTTCATACGAGATGGCACACCGAGCGGGTTGAGCACGATATCAATTGGCGTACCATCAGCGGTAAATGGCATGTCTTCGACTGGCAAAATGCGGGCAATGACACCCTTGTTACCGTGACGACCACCCAATTTATCACCAACAGCGATTTTGCGCATTTGGGCAACGAAAATCTGAATCTGCATGATGACACCGGCCTTCAATTCATGACCGTTCGCGCGAGAGAACACTTTAACGCCGACAACTTTGCCGTGTTTACCGTTACTCATGCGCTGCGAGGTATCGCGAACTTCTTTGGCTTTTTCGCCAAAGATTGCGCGGAGTAGTCGCTCTTCGCTGGAAAGCTCTTGCTCACCTTTTGGTGTGATCTTTCCAACCAAAATGTCGCCAGGATGCACTTCGGCACCAATGCGGACAATACCGTCTTCATCCAGGTGGCGTAGAGCTTCTTCAGACACGTTTGGAATATCGCGGGTGACAATTTCTGGTCCCAGCTTGGTTTCGCGGACCTCAGTCATGAAGTCAACGATATGAATCGAGGTTAGTTTGTCATCTTCGACTAATTTGCGGGAAATGATGATGGCATCTTCAAAGTTGTAGCCATTCCAGGGCATGAACGCGACCATCAGGTCACGGCCGAGAGCTAACTCACCATCAGAGATCGACATACCTTCACATAAGATGTCACCAGCCTTGACCGTGTCGCCGGTTGCGACAACAACGCGCTGGTTGATACACGTGCCTTCGTTGCTTCGCACAAAGTGCTGCGGTCGGTAGGTTTTGGTCAATGACTTGTACTTCACAACCACTTCGTCGGCACTAGCTTTGATGACCTCACCGTCGTCTTCGGCGGTAATGATCTGGCCTGTGTTACGGGCAGCGATGCCTTCCATGCCGGTACCGACAATTGGTGACGATGGGGCGACCAATGGCACAGCTTGGCGCTGCTGGTTACTACCCATCAAACTGCGGTACACATAGTTCTTTTCAATAAACGGAATGAGTCCGGCGCTCGAGCCAATGATCTGCTTGCGTGAGGCATCCATGTGCGTCACATCGTCTGCATCAACATCTCCGGACTTTAGGTATTTACGAGCACTGACGCGCTCGTCTACAAAGTAACCGTTGTCGTCAATTTCTTCACCGGCGCTGGCAATAATGGCGCCCTCTTCTTCAGAAGCATCAAGATAGACTACTTCATTGGTCACTTTGGCTTTAATCGGCCAGGTAACTTGTGATTTCACGGCAGCCAATTTTTTGGCGTCGGCCTCTTTAATGACCGCACCCTTTTTAACAATCACTTTGCCTTTTTCATCTTCTAGATCAACAGCAGCAATGTGTCCGGCAGCTTTGGCAGCTGTCGCAGCATTCACAACTTTGCGATATGGTGTTTCGATGAAGCCGTAGTCGTTAATACGAGCATAGCTGGCAAGGTTTAGTACCAAACCAATGTTGGCACCTTCCGGTGTCTCAACGGCACAGATACGGCCATAGTGAGTGGCGTGTGCGTCTCGAACTTCAAAACCAGCACGCTCACGACTCAAACCACCAGGACCCATTGAGCTTAAGCGGCGCTTGTGAGCGAGCTCAGACAGTGGGTTGATCTGGTCCATGAACTGTGACAACTGCGAGCTGGCAAAGAAT
>JAHBAU020000042.1 GCA_018499905.2 Candidatus Saccharimonadota bacterium
ACCGCTGGAGTCAGTGCACCAGTGGTTTCACGATCGGGGGGATCGGGGGGGCAATTGTCGCTTATTTCTTACTGAGCAATAGCAGCCTTTTCGCCAGTATTATCGCTGGGGTTTAAGGACTGCGAGCATTCACATACATTGAGGTACAATCATGCAAACTTACGATAATCCAGGAATGAAGTATGGCTGGTGGGCCGGTAACTCGCGCTTTGCCAAGCTCTCGGGACTGTTTATTTCAGCTCATGTTGGTCAAGCCGCGCTCACCGCATTCTTTGCTGGAGCCATGACCCTCTTCGAACTATCTCGCTATAATCCAGAAGTGGCCATGGGTGAGCAAGGACTAATTCTGTTGCCCCATATGGCTACGCTCGGGTTGGGTATTGGTAAAGGCGGAATCATTGTAGATACCTATCCCATGTTTGTGGTGGGAGTCGTGCATTTGATTTCTTCAGCGGTGCTGGGAGCTGGTGCTTTATTTCATACTTTCAAAGCCCCAGCTAGCTTGGCTGAGGCTAGAGGCCAAGCCCGGAAATTTGATTTTCAGTGGGATGATTACGGCCAGTTGGGATTAATTCTTGGTCATCACCTTCTATTTTTGGGTGCTGGAGCTTTGTTGCTGGCAGCTAAAGCGATGTGGTGGGGAGGATTGTACGACTCGGCGCTGCATGATGTGCGATTAGTATCGGCACCTACCTTGGATCCCCTGGTCATCTTTGGTTACCAAACCCATTTTGCCACTATTAGTAGTCTCGAAGATTTGGTCGGCGGTCACATTTTTGTGGGCATCATGCTGATTGGTGGGGGGATTTGGCACATTATGCGACCACCGGCTCCTTGGGCCAAAAAGCTATTGATTTTTTCGGGAGAAGCAATTCTTTCCTATTCCTTGGGTGGTATTGCGTTGGCCGGATTTGTAGCCGCCTACTTCTGTGCTGTGAACACCTTGGCATATCCCCCAGAGTTCTATGGGCCAGTGCTAGATATCAAGCTGGGTGTATCTCCTTATTTTACCGATACGGTGAAACAAGCGATCGGGCACTCGGCTCGCTGCTGGCTGGCTAATGCCCACTTCTTTTTGGCGTTCTTTATGCTCCAAGGTCATCTGTGGCACGCGCTGCGGGCGATGGGCTTCGATTTTAATCGGGTGACTCAGGCGATCGATAAGATGAATGAGCCAGTGGTACAACCAACCCCGAGTATGGCAAAGGCCGAGCCAGCTCAGTCTTAATCGGTTAATCAGGGTGCGAGGTGCGTTGAGGTCAATGCATCTCGGCAAAAGATCGAAATTTCAGAGGTACGATAATGACTATTTCACTTCAAAGAACGATCGCCGCCGATCAACCACAGCTAGCTTGGTTAGTGGGTAATGCAAGGTTGGTCGATCGCTCCGGCCAGTTACTGGGCGCACACATTGCCCATGCCGGACTTATTATGTTCTGGGCTGGCATCACCACCGTGGGTGAAACTCTCCGCTATCAGCGCGATCTACCTTTTGCTGAGCAAGGATTCATCCTGTTGCCCCATTTAGCAGCTCTCGGTTTGGGATTGGACAAAACCGGACAAGTTGCGGATATGGTGCCCTATTTCAATACTGGGATGATTCATTTAGTAGCTTCAGCCGTGTTAGGAGCTGGGGGCTTATATCACGTATTTAGAGCACCAGCTTGCTTGCAAGATGGGGAAGACCAAGTAGCTCGTTTTCACTATGAATGGAATGATCCAGCCAAGCTGGGCTTGATTCTTGGCCATCATTTGCTGTTTCTGGGAGCCGGGGCTTTGCTCTTTGCTTGGAAGGCAATGTACTGGGGTGGCATCTACGATTCGACCTTGCATGAGGTGCGGCTGGTGGCTGAGCCAAATACGGATCCCAATATCATTTTTGGCTATTTAGTTGGCCTCAATCATGGTACCTGGAATCCTTTAGGGTTGGCGAGTGTTAGTAGCCTAGAAGATGTTGTCGGTGGGCACTTGTGGGTTGCACTGATTCTGGCGTTAGGAGGTATCTGGCACATTGCCGTAGAACCATTTAGCTGGGCCACGAAGCTCTTGCGGGTTGAAGCTGACGCTGTTTTGTCCTATAGCTTGGCTGGATTGGCTTTCATGGCCGGGGTTTCCTGTGCTTTTGTAGGCTATAACACCACCGTTTTTCCAGTGGAGTTTTATGGGGTCGATCGATCGGCCTTAGCTGTTCCCCAGTTCTTTTTGGGACTGCTAGCTTTGTTCGGACATATTTGGCATGCCTATCGATCAAAAACAGATGACCAATACTACTAATTTCAAATACAATACACAGGAGTTGTTCCATGGCTAAGATAGGTCTTTTTTTTGCTACCCAAACTGGTAAAACTGAGGGTGTTGCTGAGATGATCAAAGATGAATTAGGAGATAATAATGTTGATGTTTATGACATGGCCAATGCCACTAGTGGTGATTTTGATGGTTACTATTACCTCATTATTGGTTCGCCGACTTGGGATATAGGTGAGCTGCCAGCAGACTGGGAAGCTTTTTTTCCAGAGCTAGACAATATCAATTTTAGTGACAAGATTGTTGCCTATTTTGGTACCGGCGACCAAGTTGGTTATGCTGATAACTACATGGACGCGATGGGTATTTTGGAGGCTAAAATCTCAGCCCGAGGTGGCAAAACCGTTGGCCAGTGGCCGACTACAAACTATGACTTTGATGCCTCGAAGGCCGTCAAGAACGGTGAATTCGTGGGATTAGCTCTCGATGAAGATAATCAGGGTGATTTAACTGAAGCCAGAGTAAAAGAATGGTTGCAATTAATCAAGCCTTCTTTTGGATTATCATAGATACGTTATACAATTTAGTTGCTTGGTGAACAGGAGGAGATGGAACCTACTCCATCTCCTTCGGTTTTTTCTGTTACTCTATAGCACTAAAAGTAAGAAGTGACGGGACACTTCTTACTTTAAACCTATTTAAATAGTAGCAATATTCAGCAGTGCTTCATTACCGATTCCCTATAGCTTGGCCCATTCATCTGGCAGTAAATTTGCTTGCAACGTGAATCCTCCTTTGCCATCGGGAGTCAGTACATAAGCCATTCCTTGCGGATCAGGATAAATTCCTGTAGCTGCTTCGAAAATATCATCATGCCCCACAATGACAGTGTTTTTTCCCGCTGCGGGAGTTGCAGTAAGTAGAGGAGTGACCGTGTCTTTCATTTGCTTGGTCTGGGCCTCAGTATATTCCTCAAAAGGTAAGAAATTCAGTTTGGAATTCTTTGTATACCTGCCAAAAGCCAACTCGGCAGTTTTCCAAGCACGACAGTAGTCGCTAGTGATCACATCACCAACAGGGATGTTTTTAGCCTTAAAGGCAGCTCCAATATCTTTGGCCTGCTGAATGCCAGCAGCACTCAGTTTTCGCTGAGTTTCACATTGGTCTAGCTTCATTTTCGCATCAGCTTGGTCGGCATAGTCTTTATCGGTTTGAGCATGGCGAAAATAGATGATATGTCCACCCTTGCTTAGGGCTGTTAATAAGGCAGCACCAGTCAATTTATCTTTGAACTCGGCATTAGCTTTTTCTCCAGCACTAGGGGTTTCTGCCGCCGATGGAGTGGCCGAAGGAGATTCTATGGCCGTTGCTGCTGAAGGAGTTGTTGATGATGCCGTGCTGGTAGTACTTGTGGTAGAGGCACTACAAGCAACAAGACCTGCTGCCGATATGCTCAGGAGAAGGACAATGGGTAATATTCTAAATCGAGACTGCATGAAAAGTTTTTACCTATTAAAAGGACTTACTAGTAGGAAGATTGTGATCCCCCCTTGCCTGAACTGTGGAGTGCTGCCGCCAAAACGTTACTCTGTTGAGCAAGGGAGTCATCATTACTCCCTGAGTATTACATTGTTGCAAGTAAATTGCAATAATGTTCTAAGATTGATTATCGACCTACTTGCATCCTTCATGGGAGTTATCATCGTGAATGCCTCAGAAAAAGCGACTAATCTAAATCTTGTCAGTAAAGTTGCCACAATCACTAGCCTATTTCAGGCTAGGTTTGCAGAAGCAATGCCCGATCTCAGTCCTTGGCTGAGCGATCCAGCCACTAGAGGTATAGTTGATCCACACTCGATCGATTTTGGGTTTCACTTTCCTTGCTGTGAAAGAGAACACTCTGACTACACTTTGTTAATGCAGGTTCGTTTGCGGCCAGACCAAAACCAAATTGTTCGCATAGAAGTTAGTAGCCATAGCTTCTATGGCTGTCTATGGGAATTCTCCACTACAGCAGACTGGAGGTTTTGGGGTGGCAGTCGTATTACTCCTCAGTACCAGCTCCGTATTGAGTCTTTATGTCATGATATATTAAAAATTTTTAGCTCTATGGAATGTTCTTCACGCCAGATAGATATGTGAATCTGCTTTAGTAGTTTTCGCAGATGTTATTATTGACCCGTCAGGTGTACTATGGCGTATCTCTCAAAATATCACACCTAATTCCGATGAAGACTAACAATGAATCTACCTTTACTAACTGCTGAGAACCTTACTGGTGGTTACCAAGCTCGATCGGTCATCCATCATCTAAATCTCGATTTACAACAGGGCGAGTGGCTAAGCCTGTTGGGCGGCAATGGTTCTGGTAAATCAACGCTACTAAAACTTTTGAGTCGCTTACTGGCTCCCCAAAAGGGCGTGGTTTTGCTAGATGGCAAAGCGATTCATCATCAACCACCCCACTTAGTTGCCCAACAATTGGCACTCCTGCCCCAGCAACAAACAGTACCTAGTGGTTTGACCGTGAGGCAGCTAGTAAGCTTAGGCCGGACACCTCACCAGCCTTGGTGGCAATGGCAACTCACTAGCACTGATCTAGAACAAGTCGATCGATCAATGAGCCTGACGCAGGTTGATAACTTCGCAGATCGCCCAGTGGAATCTTTGTCTGGGGGCGAGCGGCAGCGGGTTTTTTTGGCTTTGGCACTGGCTCAAAATCCGCAAATTTTGTTGCTCGATGAGCCAACCACCTATTTAGATTTACGTTATCAGCTAGATTTATTGACCTTGCTGGCTAACCTGCAACGACAGCAAGAATTAACAATCATTACAGTGCTGCATGAGCTAAATTTAGCAATTCGCTACAGCGATCGACTGGCCATGCTCAAAAATGGGCACCTAGTGGCGTTAGGGTCACCGCAGGCAGTAGTTACCCCCGCAGTAATTGCTGATGTCTTTGAGGTAAACGTGGCCATCATCGATACTCCTGTGGGCCTCCAGATTTGCCCACTAACTACTGTTAATTAAGGCTTGCCCTATGAAAGTACTCCGTCTTCAGCAGCGTTATCTCCCATTCGATCGGCCAGTAAGAGTTTCAGTGTTACTGATTGCGCTGCTAGTAGCTGGTATGTTGCTATCCCTGTGTCGAGGATCTGTACACCTCACCCTTGATGAAGTTTGGCAAGCGCTGTGGCACCAAGGCTCGGTTCAACACCAGACTATTGTTTGGGAGCTACGGTTGCCACGCATCTTGGCAGCAGTGTTGGTGGGTGCTGCGCTAGGCATGTCTGGTGGATTGCTGCAAGGGATGCTCCGCAATAGCTTGGCTGACCCCTTTATCTTAGGAATTTCGGCTGGTGCTGGCTTGGTGGCTATTCTCTGTATCACCTTAGCAATTTTGCCTCTTTATTTACCACTAGGGGCGTGGCTAGGGGCGATGCTGACAGCAGCGCTGGTATATACACTTAGCTATCGATCGGGCAACATCAGTGTAGAGAGGCTGATCTTGGCTGGCATTGCCATTAGCTCTCTGTTTGGCTCTATTCAGACCTTGCTCCTACTGTGGAGCGACGAAAGTCGCCTACAATCTGCTTTAAACTGGCTAGTTGGCAGTCTTAATGGGCGCGGATGGTCGGTGGTGCAAGTGGCTGCGCCCTATGTTTTATTGGGGATACTAGCTGGCTGTGCCCTCGCTCGACCATTAAATTTGCTAGGGCTGGGCGATGAGGTAGCCACTAGCTTAGGTGTATCACTGCTACGTACTCGGTTGTTGATTGGATTAGTCGCTAGCTTGTTGGCTGGTTGTGCTGTCAGCATCGCTGGCTTAGTAGGCTTTATTGGCCTAATTGTTCCCCATGGAGTACGGCTCCTAGTTGGTAATGATTATCGTTGGCTATTGCCCCTATCAGCTATTGGCGGTGCCACAGTCCTACTTTTAGCTGATCTATTAGCGCGGCTAGGGGCGATCGAATTCCCTGTGGGAGCCGTTACCTCTCTGATGGGTTCCCCAGTATTTATTTGGTTGCTCTACCAAAGACAATCTGCTAACGATCGTCGGTAAGTTAAATGAAAATTATTGACAATTTTTACCAATTAAAGTTACACTCTCTATAATAAAAAAAGCAAGGTGTGATAGGCGAACATCAGCACTGGAGAGAATCTGCACCTCTTCTAGCGTTAATGCCGCTGCCTATTACCTTGCTCGAACAAAAAATAAGTGCCCCCATTATGAAGCTTTCTCTGTCTTTTGGCAACCAGTTCTGGTTATTGCTATGTAGTGCTAGCATACCTTATGTCATGGTGATTGGTTCGGCCAAGGCTGAACCTTTATTACAACCATTAAAAATCACCCAAACGGTTATACCAGAACCGAGTACGGAGCTGGAAGAAGAAATTGAAGTCACTAGCATAGGCACCAGAACCCGGCGAGCGATCAAGGATTCTCCGAGCGTTATCTCAGTGCAAGAAAGACCAGAGCTAGACCGGGGCTTTGTTCGTGATATTGACGACCTAATTCGTTACGAGCCGGGAATATCTGTTAACAACCGACCCGACCGTGCTGGCAATAATAGTTTTAACATTCGAGGTATTGAGGGCAATCGAGTACTAATCCAGTTAGATGGCATTCGGTTACCAGATACCTTAGCAATGACTAACACGAATCGAAATGCTGTTGACTTCGACTGCTTGAAACGAGTAGAGATTTTGCGGGGGTCGGCTTCTAGTCTTTATGGTAGTGATGCATTAGGTGGAGTGGTTAGCTACACCACTCGCGATCCCCAAGACTACTTGCGAGGTAAGCCCAACGCCTATGAAGCTAAAATTGGGTATACTGGAGCTGGCGGCACCCTAAGCGAGAACATTGCAATCGCCAATAGTAGAGATAACATTAGTGCTTCACTTTGCTATACCCGGCGGGATGGCCGAGAAACCAGTAACTTAGGTAACATTGCTGCTAATCCGCAGACTGTTACTGGTAACAACATTATTGCTAAGATTGCTTATCAAAGCAGTCCACAAAGCCGGTTGCTTCTCACCGGAGAATTGTTCGATCGGCGGACGATTACTAAGGTGAACAGCGCTCTTGGCCCTGTATCTCCGGGAACAGTACGGACTAGCCAAAATGCTGATGACTACAATAATCGGGGGAGGATCAGCCTAAATTATGGATACGATGATCCCACAGGCGGTGCTGTGCAAAAGCTTCGTTCTAATATTTATTATCAAAACTCTGCAACCACTGAAGATTCTAGTGAACTGCGCACTGTTACGGCTGGGGGTGTAACAACAATTCGGCGGCGATCACCATTTAATACCTTCAGTCAATCGGTAATAGGTGGCGATGTACAGCTAGAGAGTAACCTCGGTGGTAATGATGTTCGGCAAAGGCTCGTCTATGGCTTCGATATTAGTGCAACAGATACGGTCAGAACCCGTAACAATAGAGAAGATAATCTGACGACTGGTACCAGCACAACCGTCGTGGCGGGTGAAGCATTTCCCAATAAAACCTTCCCCAATACTAGAACTACTCGTTTAGGGCTGTATCTTCAAAATGAAATTGAATTTGATGGTGGCAAGCTGAGTATCATCCCTGCTATTCGCTATGATTATTATAGTCTTGACCCCCAAACCAATGATCCAGACTTTATTCGAATTGGTGGCCAAATCCAAGATGTCAGGCCCATTAACGCCTCAGCTATTTCGCCAAAGCTCGGTATTGTCTACAAGGTCAGCCCAGATACTTCATTGACAGCTCAGTATGCCCGAGGATTTCGCAGCCCACCCTATGATGATTCAGCGATCGCTTTCACTAGCTTTGCTCAAGGCTATACTGTTATTCCAAATGCTAATTTACAGCCTGAAACTAGTGATGGCTTCGAGATTGGCATCAAAACTGAAGGGCCCAGCTTTCGCGGCAGTTTAGTCGGTTTCTACAACCGTTATGATGATTTTATCGAGACGGTAGGTCTTGGTAACACATTGATGAATGGTCAAAATCTGCTCCTGTTTCAGGCTCAAAATGTGCGTGGGGCTGAAATATCTGGAGTAGAAGCAAAAGCTGAGTACCGTTTTAGCCCAGGAGCCGGAGGTTTTAGCATTTTGGCTAGTGCTGCCTTCGCCCAGGGCAATAATTTAGAGACCAACCAGCCCTTAGACTCGATCGACCCCTTCAAGGCAGTTTTGGGTCTGCGCTACCGCCATAGTGATAATCAATGGGGTGCAGAGCTAGTTTCGACTTTGGTAGCAGGTAAAGACCGTAACACCACTCCCACAGGCTTTAAGACACCAGGATATACTACCTTTGACTTGCTAGGGTATTATAATTTCAATCCAGATACCACCTTGAATATTGGACTCTTCAATATTTTCAACACCAAGTACTACCAAGCATCAGATGTACGTGGTTTGAGTGCTACCAGTCCAATTTTAGATCTTTATACTCAGCCTGGTTTCAATGTTGCAGCTAGTCTGAAAATAAGGTTCTAGTACTAGAGTTACACACCCAAATATAGCTAAGACAGCCCCTTAACAAAATGATCTCTAAGTCGGCTTTTGTAAAACCAAACACTCTAAGTAAAGCCATAATTCTTACTGGCTTGTTTGGCATTAGCAGTTGCAGCACTGCTATTCCAGACAAAGTAGTTAAAGAATCTTCGCCTACTGTGGCAGCAGCTAAAGTTAGCGTAGCTGAGCGGGTGGTGGCGCTAACCTCTCTCAGTGCTGATATTACCTATCGATTGAACCCGAAAAAGCTAGTTGGTGTTGCGGGTAGTACGCTGTTGTCTAAAGATCAAAACTTGAACAACCTACCCAAGGTATCAGAAAACCGCACCCCACCCAACCTCGAAAAGATTATAGCATTGAAGCCAGATTTAGTAGTTGGAGCCGAGGGGATGCACGACCAAATTTTGACTAAGCTCCGAGATCTTGGAATTCAGACCATTTCAACCAAGCTCGATCGCTGGACAGCTCTTGGAGAATTGACTAAGACCTTGGCCACTTCGATCAATGCTGATCCGACGGTTTTGCTGAAATCCTATGAAGGCAAGTTTAGCTCCAAGCCAACTAAAACTGCTGCTACATTAATTATTGCTAGTGAACAACCCTTGCTCGCACCCAATAGCAAAAGCTGGGCTGGAGACTTATTGACTCAGTTTGGTGTCAAAAATGTCGTAGCTGACCTACAGGGTAAGAGTGCCTTCGCTGGTTATTTAACCCTGTCGCCAGAAAAAGTGGTAGAAATTAACCCAGATGTAGTGATCTTGATCAATGCTCCGGGAACCGACATCAATAAAGTCAAATCCAACCCAGCACTTCAGCAATTGAAAGCTACTAAGCAAAATCAAGTCTATATTTTTGATTACTATGGTCTCATCAATCCAGGTAGCTTAGACTCGATCGATAAAGCAACTGCACAACTGCAAAAAATCTATCAATAACAATAGTTCGGACACTTGTCCCATTATTCAGGCAGCACTAAAAACATAGTGATACGGATGAATGGTGGAACAAGAAAGTGGTTCATTGATTAAGGTGCAGGTTATAAAG
>JAHBAU020000022.1 GCA_018499905.2 Candidatus Saccharimonadota bacterium
TCTTTACACTCATCACGAAAATCTTGCTCGTAAAGAGTTTGCAGGGCAATGATGCGACCAAGGTGACGATTTGCACTCATAGATATTGTTAACCTGATCAGGGGCGCTAACTTTAATTAAACGCGCACCCTCACGACTATTATAACCTAAACAGCCTGGAGTTTAGGCTTTGGTTTTGCCGGCTTCTCGGCGAGTCGTATAGGCCTTGACTGGCGATTTGGCGTTGACAGCTCTAGCGAGCTTGAGGGCCAGATGACTACGACGGGTGCCGGTCCGTCGGGGGCTGGTACGCTTCTTTGGCTTACCCATAGTACTTATGCTCCTGTCGTGTGTGACACGTTAATTAATGAATTAAGGCTAGGGGCTAGTGTACCCTAAAACCCAACTTTTCTCAAGAGGTGGCCTTCCTGTATTTCAAAACCCAAGGATAAGCCGGGGTCCTGTCAGTCGGTCACCCCTAAAATTTTTTGTTTAGGTAAACAAAAAGATTTTGGGGTCGCCCCACCGACTGCCACCCCATTTTTTAATTAAAGTTTGAGACGAAGCTGCTCTTTATTTGATCACAAGATTGACTAGCCGGCCAGGCACGTAAATCTCTTTGACTATTTCTTTGCCCTTCACCAACGGCTCAATTTTTTTGGCTGCTTTGGCACTGCTTATCACCGTGGCTTGATCTGTGCCAGCGGCAACTTCAATTGTGTCTCGCAGTTTTCCATTAATTTGTATGGCAATAGTCAGTGTGGCTTCTTGCAGATAGGTCTCGTCATATGCGGGCCAATGCCCCTGATGGACGGTATCGGTTCGCCCCAGATCGTGCCACACTTCTTCGGCAATATGCGGTGCAAATGGACCGAGCAGCTGCGCGAGCGTCGACAACACTAAATCCCATGCTTCCCGTTCGCCATAGCCATGCTTTGCCTTAATAAGAAACAATTCGTTGACCGCAGCCATCATCGCTGCCACCGCAGTATTAAACCCGAGCTCATCCATATCCTTCGTCACTTTGTAAGCTGTTTTGTGCGCCAGCTTTGTCAGCTGCTCGGCAACTGCGTCATTAGCTTGAGGGGTTGTTTGCTCCAGATATTCCTGAACTAAAGTCCAGTAGCGATTTAAAAACCTGTAGGTACCCGGTACACCGGTACTACTCCAACTGGTATCTTGATCATACGGAGCAATGAACAGCTCGAACAGGCGCAGGGCATCAGCGCCATACCCCGATTCAATAATATCCATCGGATCGACCGTGTTTCCAAGTGACTTACTCATCTTGCGGCCATCTTCGGCATTTATATAGCCGTTATATATCAGGCGCTTGATCGGCTCCCGCTCTGCTGCCAAACCAGCATCACACAAGACCTTTTGAAAGAAGCGAATATATAAAAGGTGTGCCACGGCGTGATCTGCCCCAAAGTAAAAATCAATCGGGAACCAATAATTAGCTTTCTTTGGATCAAAGGCCTGTTTGTCATTATGTGCGTCGGTGTAGCGGTGCAGATACCAGGTGCTGCAAACATAGCCATCCATCGTATCTGTTTCACGCTTCGCAGGCTTGCCGCAGGTTGGGCAACTCGTATTGACCCAGTCTTCTACACCGGCCAATACCGACGAGTTCTTGCCGTCCGGCACGTAATTCTTTACTTCAGGCAACACAACCGGCAGTTGGTCCTCTGGTACCAAGACCGGCCCATGTTCGTCGCAGTACACAATCGGCACCGGAGCACCCCAATAGCGTTGGCGGCTTATGAGCCAGTCGCGCATCCTGTAGGTTGTTTTTTCTTCTGCAACGCCCTGTTTGGCCAGGTCGGCAACAATCTTGTCCCGAGCCTCGGCAGCCGACATGCGGTCATAATTACCCGAGTTAATTAATTGTCCTTCTCCTGGTAGATAACTGCGGTTCCAAAGCATATTCCAGACTTGTTTTTGATGATCGGGCGTTATGCGGTCTAGCACTTTGTCCTTTTCAACCCATACAAGTGTGTGGTTTTTCTGCTCATTGGCGGCAATTTCGCCTTGTTTATCAAGATTTTCGACTTCAGCAAGCAGTACCGTCGTGATGGCCCGACGGTTCTCACCCTTGTGCGAGGCACAATACTCGGCGGCAGTGAGCCATTCAAGTTTGTCGATAATCTTTACATGCTCTAATGCAGCCTCTTCTCGAATTTCCATGAGGGCTGCTTCTTCGGGAGTTTGACCATCCTCAACCCCGCCCATAATACCGGTTGTAATACCTTCCAGACTTTCGTGCCAATCAAGCAAGGCAAATTTACCGGTCGATTTGTCTAAAAGATGGACGATCACAGTTGGCCGCTCGACCATTTTCATGCCAGGTTTTGGAGGATTATTGGTATCAGCAGCGTTTGGCATCACCACCTGCTTAATAGGCAGGTCAAACTTCTTGGCAAAAGCATAGTCGCGCTCGTCATGGGCTGGCACCGCCATAATTGCCCCGGTACCATAGCTGGCCAGCACATAGTCAGCCACCCAGACAGGCACTTTCTCATTATTTACCGGGTTGATGGCGTAAATTCCACTAAATACACCGGTCTTTTCTTTGTTCTCCTGTCGTTCGACTTCAGATTTTTTGAGCGCCGATTTCACATACTCATCGACGGCTTGTTTTTGCTCAGTGGGCACAGCAGATTGCAAGAGTTCATGCTCTGGTGCGACCACCATAAAGGTCACGCCAAATAGCGTGTCTGGCCGTGTGGTAAATACTTTTAATACTTGGTCGCTGCCATCAACCTTAAAGCTAACCTCGGCACCCTGGCTCCTACCAATCCAGTTCTTCTGCATAGTTTTGATCTTTTCGGGCCAGTTCAAATCGTCAGTTGCGTCGAGAATCTCATCAGCATAGTCGGTAATCTTGAAGAACCACTGATTGACCTTTTTCTTGGTGACTTCCGGATCATCGGCCCCTTCGTGCCGCCAGCACTTCCCGGCAGCGGTTACCTGCTCGTCGGCCAGCACGGTATTACACTTCTCGCACCACCATTGGGACTTTTCGTCTTTGTAAGCCAGTCCACGTTCGTACATCAAAGAAAACACCCACTGGGTCCATTTGTAATACTCTGGGTCGGATGTGTTTACCTCTCGTGACCAGTCGTAACTCATACCCAAACGGAGCAATTGTTTCTTAAAGTAAGCGACATTTTTTGCCGTTGATTCAGCGGGTGGAGTGCCGGTTTTAATGGCAAAGTTTTCGGCAGGCAGCCCAAAAGCATCCCAGCCCATGGTACTGACAGTGTTGAAACCTTTTTGGCGATAAAACCGTGCCACGGCATCGGTTATGGAATAATTGCGTACGTGGCCAGTATGCAAACCCGTACCACTTGGATATGGCAGCATGGGTGTCGCATAAATCTTAGCCTTCTCAGCATCTTCAATTGCCTCGTAGACTTTATCTTCCGTCCACTTGGCTTGCCAGCGCGGCTCTATATCTTTGGGATTATACCGATTCATGACGACGCTCCGCTCGTGACTACAAAACTGCCTATCAAGGCAGTTTTGGGCTCTATATCTTTTGGGTTATAACGATTCATACTAAAGAATAGTACCAGTTAAGGTGTAAATGGAAAATGCTCCGGGAACTTATTGGACAACCTATTTTTCTGTTTATCACTCAGCAGCACATTACTATCGGTATGTTCGCATCTCATGTAATCTACCGCGATTCTCAGCATAGAGATCATTGCCAGCCAAAAATTGAAACGGGTAGCTCGTATCTGCACCGTGGACCATACTATCATCATGCATGCCCAAGCTGGTTCGGCCTACTTCTTCAATCAAAAGGGCCAGGTTGGCCGCGTCTAAACGCCCCCTGGTCAACGCGCGTGCATAGGCTGCATCAATTTCTTCAGTCATGGCAGCCACTTCTTGGCCAAACTGCCGATCAACACCAGGTATGATCAGCTCATGACCTAGTTGGGTATATGCTGAAAAATCCTCAAGAAAAGCTTGAAACTGCCCAAATCGATCGCTTACTCTCCCACCATCACGCATCCTTGGATTAAGTATGCGTGACTTCATCACGCCTGGCAGTCGAAATACAATTGCACCAACTGCCCCGTCATAGTGCATAGACGGTGTACTTTCATCAATGACCGCCTCTTGAATCTGTATGCCAGGGACCGAAGCATCGCCTGGAAATATATCATGGAGGGGGTCCACGAAAGTGCAGTTATCTTCGCCTCCGTACGTAATCGAATCTATATGGTGTTGTATACCTGGCACACGATGTCGACCCTGGAACGCCTGTAGCCGCTTCATTAAGTAACGTAGGATCTCTGCGTCTTTGTCGCCGACAACTTCATAATGCTCAAGATCGCTGAAAATCTCTTGGCCGTACAACGCATCATATGGATGCAAATCGCCCGAAACACCTGGAATTGACCGATTGAAATCCTGGGCATAATCCCGGTAGCTGACGCGGTTTTTTAAATCATATTGTTGTACCAAAAGTGCCGCTCGCTGTGCCGGATGCAACCAGTTCTCACTTCCTAAATAAGAAAAGCCAACGGTGTAGACAAGTCCAAATCTTTCATTTAGAAACTTAATCATTCCGGTTTCATCCAAACCAAATAATTCATTGAAACGCACCTTAGTATTAAACTGTTCCATCGGCAGCCAACGCATGCCGTACATTTGACGAAGCCCAAACTCAGTACGATCATTATTCAAGTCAGGATACTTGGCTGTTACCCTTGGTGCTGCCGGAACGTCAAGCAGGCCTAAAGCTTTGGCATGTCTCATAAAATCAAACTGCGGTTTTAGTCGTTCTGCATCAAAGTCGTGAGCATCTTGTGTTCCACCAAATGATTGAATCAGAAAATCGGATGAGTGACTGTACATACGGTGCAATGCATCGTTAACGTAATCTTGAGCAAAATGGGCCTCTACTTCCTCGGGTGTAGAACCTAGAGCAAAGTCGAGTGCAACCTGGCCAAAAATACCAATATATCGTTTCAAATCGGTACGCTCAATTGGTCCATCACCCATAAAGCACAGTTGGGATTTGTCCATTGCAGCCCAAGTCGCCGGGCTTTGCGCAGCCTCGACAATTATCGGATTATTGCCATGGAATAATTCGACCGTCGGCAACAGCGGATCGATAATAGTAAAATAATCACGCTCAGGACTGAGCATATAAGTCGCGCGTCCATAATTCCGGTCAGTAAAGTATTCTTCGACTACCCTCGGCTCAATCCTCATAGAGAAATTGTAAATCTACTATCCTCGATAAACATGAGCGCAACTCACTCTGTTGTCTCGTGAAAAGTCGCACTTTTCACAGCATAGCTAAAACTGCTTGAGGTAGTTGGTCGTAAATGCAGTGTTTTTGGATTGGGCGCGACTAAAACGCTCTTCGGCGTAGCGGATGAGTTCGGATACGAGTTGGACCGGTGCCATACCGGCTTGCTGCCAGTTGTGTGCATATAAACCACCGGGCAAGGGATTAATTTCGTTAAAGTAGACTTTTTGGGTCTTCGAATCAATCAACAGATCGACCCTGGCAATGCCTTCACAGTGAACAGCTTTATAAACATCGAGTGCGGTTTTTTCGGCAATTTTATATAACTCATGGGGTAAATCGGCTGGGATCTTACTATAGCCCTGAGCACCACTTTTGCCGCCGCTCTTACCTTTTTTGCCGCCACGCATATACTTTGTCTCAAAATCAAAGAAATCTTCTGGCTTCGTTAAAGGCTGCTCCAGCAACGCAGGCTTAGGTTCATTATTACCAATAATCGGCAGCGTCACTTCAATCAGGTTTTGCACGCCCTGCTCCACAATAACTTTGTCGTCATAATGCGAAGCGACTTCAAGAGCATTCATGAGCTGCGATGGCTCTTCAACGCGCGTAATGCCAATGCTTGAGCCTAGATGGGCTGGCTTCACGAACAATGGGTATTTGAGCTGCTTGATGTCTTCGAGGATTTTCTTGTGTTTGGTTGCCAAGTCATCAGCATAGAACCAAATCCAAGGCGTGCTATAAATGCCACTCGACATTGTCACCTGCTTAGCCAGTACCTTATCCATAGCAATAGCGCTCGCCGCTACCCCGCAGCCAACGTATGCCACATTGGCCATCTCTAATATGCCCATTAGCTCACCGTCTTCACCATGCGTCCCGTGCATCGCGGGAAAGACTACGTCAATCTTGCGATACATCTTGCGGCCGGCAAACTGACTAGATTTGACGAGAACTAAACCGCCCTCAAACAACAAATGAACTTTTGGCGCCTTCTGCATGAATAGTTCAATATCACCGGACTGATAGAGCTGAATATCCTTGAGTTTTTCGTCCCAGAACCATTCGCCAGTTTTGGAGATATACACTGGTTCAACCTGGTATTCACCCGTGAGTTCTAGCGGCTTAATGATCGAGGAAATCGCCGTTAAAATTGATATGTCGTGCTCGGTTGAGCGCCCTCCAAAAATAACCGCAACTGTTTTCATACCTCTAATGGTACGCCGCTCCAACAATTAGTCAATACAATTAAGACTAATTAATTGCTGCGCTTATGCCGAGTAACGTAGTGCGCTACAACGTAACCAGTCACCGATGCGGCAATTGCCGAGCTAATAACACCTAATTTACGTAGCGTGTCTTGCTGTTGCTGATAGTGCACACTATCCATATCGGCCGCTAACGTTTCATACATATACCCTAGCCTCGTATGAAATAGCTCAGCGCTCCCAGGGTTGGCTAAAAAGCCGTAGACTGCCCTGGCGTTAGCTCCAATCTCAAGAATATGAGGAGAAGTTATATCGTTTGCTTTCAACTCCTCAATCGCTCGATGTAGTGAATGGCCTCCTTGTTTTGTGAGACCGGCTTCCAAAAAATCAGCCGGCAATACCGGAGCATCGACATGATGGATCAAAATTCCCAGCACTTTAGAGGCGTGTTCAGATAGGACTCTGACATCATCATTACGGCTGACGGTATACGTTTGGGGATCAAAACGATATACATACGTCGTATCATAATCTTCAAGCGCCCAGGTGTACGCACCGAGCTGCTCAGGCATAGTTATCTGTCCAATCGTTTTGCATCAGAACAAGATCGCCGTTGGCGACAATTTGATCAAGGTTGGTATAGAAGGCCAACGGATCGTTTTCAGTCTGTATGTCTCCAGCATAACCAGCCTGAAGTAAGGCTGTATGGATGTGCTTCGTGGCCGAGTTATTCATGAGCACTACTTTGTCTGGTTTGGCCACAGCAATCAGCTTGCCAATCTCGGCGTGAATTTCGGCTGACTTTGCACCCTGCTCAACGAGGCCTGGGGTGACATAGATTTTTCGCTTCGCATCCAACTCCGTCAGTAGGCTTAGCCCGGCACGCACACCTTCTAGATTACCGTTGTAGGTGTCATCAATAATCCAGGCACCGCGAATGGCATACGGCGCCATCCGGTGCTCATACGGCTTGGTATTGCTCACACCTTGTTCAATCTGCTGCGGTGTTAGGCCCAGGCTATCGGCTAGGGCAGCTACACACGCTAGCGGACCAACTAAATGCCTGCCAAGCAAACCACTCTTTAGTTTCAACACTTTTTTGCCCTTGGTCATTCGAAACGTTAGCCCATGGATTGTCTGCTTAACATCTGACACCTTCCAGCCGTCTATACCGGCGACGCTATAGGTTTGATACCGATCTTTGATAAGCAGTTTGGCCGCGGGCGACTCGGCATTAACATAGACTGGCTTAACCTGTAGGTATTCTGCTAAATCAAAAATATCCTTTGCAGCAGCCTCAAGTGTCTTATATTTATCAAGATGGGCTGGAGCAACGCCGGTGATGACGCCAATATCGGGTGTGGTGTATTCGGCGTACTTTCGCACATCACCCGGCTGACCTTCACCGTATTCAATTATCAGCACTTCTTCATCACCCACTAGGCGCGCAGCAAAGGCGGCATGCGAAACACTGACGTTCTTGTTACCTGGAGTTGCAGCCACCTTTTTCCCAGCCGAGAGCACCGTTGCGAGTAGCTCCTTCATAGTGGTTTTGCCATAACTACCGGCCACCGCAATCTTGATGGCTTTGGTTTCGCCAAATATGTGCCTAGAGCGCGCAATCAGCTGTCGCTCTTTTGGCTTTACGACCAGTTGTCTAGCCAACTCAAGCGGTACCACAATCAGATGCGCCCACACCACTGGATAGCTGATGAGGAGCGCAAATCCAAGCTGCACACCGCCAATCATACTGCCGAGCATGCCAAGTGTAATGCAAGCCAGACCGACTCCTGCCTGGAACCCCATGCCGGCACCCAACAGGAACAGTAGAAGCCTCGCGCGGCGCGTTTTGTCGAGTTCTCGCCGATGTGCGACTTGTGAAAAATCTTTGGTCCGCCAAAACCATTTTAGATACTGCCCAACCTGGTACTCCGTGGACTGCAACATATATATGATGCTTTTAGCAAAACTCGGACTATATAAGCTGACGATACCCTTAAGCATACTATTTTAAGAATTCTCGGATACGATTAAGCACCATTTCTGGTTGGTCATGATGAACAAAGTGGCCGGCCGGTGAAATATCGTCCAGGATGGCTTTTGGCATTTCATCAGCCAGCATTTTGCCGTAGCTTAAAGGCGTCGCTGTGTCTTTGTCGCCATATAGAAGCAGAGCTGGAATTTTTACCTTGGCCGCATCGGGGCGAACATCATCGGCCACAATCTTCTTGAATGATTCCTGTAAGTTTTCGGCTACCAGCATGTCCGACCCAATAGTGTCATAGACTTTTCGGCGCAGTCGAAAGCGCATCGTTGAGGGTAATGGTCGGGACAAAGCCTTTCCGGTCTTGGTAATCAGGCGGGCAGCCTTGACTCGGCCCTTATACTCACCTCGGATACCGGACGAGGCCAAAAGCACCAGTTTGTCGGCCGTCAATACACCGTTACCCAGGCCCTTTAGTGCAATTGCCCCGCCGTTGGAATGGCCGACAATAACACTTGGTTTAATCTTTGTCTTTTTCAAAAAATCACGCACAAACTTGGCATAATCCAATAAATCCCAGGCTTCAGCCGGAGCCTGCGTCTGTCCAAAGCCCGGTAAATCCAACACGACCACTTGGTGTTTTTCGCTGAGTGCGGCCGTCAGGTCATGAAAACCAGCCAGCGTATCACCCCAGCCATGTAAAAGCAGTACGGTCTTGCCCTTACCGGTCAATTCATATCGGGTGATAAGCTTATTAACCACAACCTGCATACTTTTAAGTATACGCGAACATGTCAGATTTTTAGGATTTATTTTTGCACTTCAATCTGTTAGAATGCGCTGGTTACGAAGGGGCTGTAGCTCAGTTGGCTAGAGCGCTTCCATGGCATGGAAGAGGTCCAGGGTTCGAGTCCCTGTAGCTCCACCACAATAAAATGATCTTGTCGTAGGCAAGGTCTTTTTATTTTGTGACGACTTGGGACTCGAACGGGAATGTCCTTGAATGGACATTTCCCGCCCTTTAGCCTGCAAGCTGTGCTTGCAGGTGGCCTCAGCCAAAACTAACTTTGTTTTGGCCGGCCAGGTCGAAGTCCCTGTAGCTCCACCATTAAAAAAGACCGATTTCTCGGTCTTTTTTAATTTCGTGCGCGCCCGCGTCTTCTTAGGCTTCAACCATACACATAACTACTCAATCAAGTGGAGTAGTTATGTGTATGGTCTAGCGCCACTCTTCCTTACCCCAAGAAAAGAATTTTCTTTGGGACCCCTATGCCGGCTGGGCTTCATTCCCACGAATGTAAAAAAGCCACCTACGGTGACTTTCTTACATTCGTGCGCGCCCACCCGCGACGGGTGTTTGTTTTTTTGGTTTTTATTTTCAAACGTTCACGCCGCGATTAGCGCACGAACCTAGTTTTAGCATAACCTTTATAGCCTACTTGTCAACTTTTCCTTTGAGTAATTCCACAACAAATTTTTGGTAATAGGGATTCTTAAGGCTGTGAGGTGCAGATTTTACTTCTGAAGTGCCGGAATTTAAAAATAACTCGTTATACTTTTGAGTAAAGTCAACAAGTAACGGGTACTCCTCTTTTTCGTATTCACCATACAAAAAATCTATTTTTGTTGCGGATAAATTCATAACTGAAGCAATCTCTTTTATTGAGTATTTTTTCAAATCTTCAACACGTCTTTTGCCAAATCTTCCAACTGCGTAATCATAGGTTGTTCTATTTGATAATGATTCTTTGAAGAACGGCGATAGTGAGCATAGTACTAGCCTGTCTGGTTTAAATATATCTGCTGCCAATAAAGCCACAACTGCTCCAAAAGAATTGCCAATCACTATATTAGATTCTGATTTCAAGTGAGAGTACTGTGCTACGAACTGTTTAATGTATCTGCTATGCGTCATTTGCTTCCAGGAGATATCAACAGGGATAAAGGTGTAGCCTAAATGTTCAAGATCGTTCTTTAGGGGCTGAAACATGGGGTGCCTTGCAGTCATGTCTAGTCTAAAACCCGAAATAAGAAATATGCTGGTCATAGCATTTTTAAGAGGGTTTCTTCATCGATGACTTCAGTGCCCAGCTTGCGGGCTTTGTCGAGTTTGCTAGCTCCCACATTTGCACCGGCAACTAGATAGGTCGTGTCCTTGCCGACACTGCTTTGGAATGTACCACCAAGCGAGCGAATTTTCTCGGCCGCTAGATCACGCCCCATGGTCTCAAGGCTACCAGTAATCACAAAGCTTTTACCGGACAGCGGCCCGCCAACATGCTTCACGTCTTCTGGCCAGACACCGAGTCGCCTAAATTTGGCAAGTAGTGCTTGGTTGTCATCGTCGGTAAACCAGGCAATGAGCGACTCCGCAACCGTCTCGCCTATGCCATTTACGTCTTTAAATTCCTGGTAGGTAGCAGTCCCCAAGTTATCCAGATTTTTGAAAGTGTTAGCCAAATCAATAGCTGTTTGCGCACCAACATGTCGGATGCCCAGCCCGTACAAAAACCTCGCGAGCGGCGGCTGTTTTTTGTCGACTATTGCCGCCAAGAGATTTCTAGCGGAGAGATCGGCAAAACGATCAAGAGCAACAACTTGCTCATAGGTTAATTCATAGATGTCGGCAATGTCTTTGACTAGCCCACTATCAACCAAAGCAACGGCATTCTTTTCACCCATACCATCGATATCAAGTGCGCCTTTTGACGTAAAATGCTCCAAAGCCTTCTTGAGTAGCAGCGGCCCACTAGCCCCTTTAACCCTATAAACAGCTTCGCCATCGGGTCGAATAAATTCTAGTTCAGGATATTGTCGCTTCAGTTCCGTTTCATAATGGAAGCGTTTCGTTCTATTGGGACGCAGCTCAACCAGCACCTTGTTCACCTGCGGGATGATATCACCGGCTTTGTAAATAACCACGGTGTCGCCAACCCGAATGTCTTTTCGTTCAATTTCGTCTGCATTATGCAGGCTGGCGTGCTGCACCGTCGTACCGGCCACTTGCACCGGATCAAAAACTGCTACCGGTGTTGCAGCTCCAGTACGGCCGATACTTATGACGATATCTTTTACAATGGTCGTCGCCTCTTCTGCCGGATATTTAAAGGCTACGGCAGCCCGAGGCGTTTTGCCGACTACGCCAAGTTCGGCATACAGCGCCCGGTCGTTTAGTTTGACGACCAATCCATCGGTGTTGAACTTCAGATCATGCCGTTTTGTCTCCCAAGAATCGGCAAAAGCTGCCACTGCAGAAACATCTTTTAGCACGGTTGCTTGGGTATTGGCCGTTACTCCAAGTGCACGCATCGCATCATAGGCATAGCGATAAGTCGGCACATCTGTGGGGGTAGTGCGCAGTACATCATAGGCGTGAAAGTGCAGCGGTCTGGCGGCCACAAGCTTAGGATCTAGCTGACGGATGGTACCAGCCGCAAGGTTACGCGGATTGGCAAACGCCGCCTCACCAGCAGCACGGCGCTGAACATTCAGGGCATCAAAGTCTGATTTGTACATGACAATCTCACCGCGAATCTCGGTGCGACCTTTTTGGAATAGCTCAAAGCCTTTGGCGGCCCGCAGCCTGAGCGGCACGTTTTCAATCGTTCGTATATTCATGGTCACATCTTCGCCAACGCGTCCATCGCCCCGAGTCACCGCGGTTACAAGCTCACCATCCTCATAAATCAACGCGCAGGCCAAGCCGTCCATCTTAATATCGGCAAAGTACTGAAGATCACGAGCGCGTGAACCCAGCATTTTTGAAACCCGCTCCGACCACGCTTCTAACTCTTGATGATCAAACACATCATTCAGGCTGAGCATTGGGACCTGATGAGCTACTTTGACAAATTTATCAAGCGCCTGGCCGGCAACACGTTGGGTTGGTGAATCAGGCGTTAATAGTTCTGGAAACTGTGCTTCAAGCTGCGAAAGTTCATGTTTTAAGCTATCGGCCGCCGCCTCGCTCATGGTCGATTCGTCGAGCACATGATAGTGGTAGCGATAATCGTTAATTAGGCTTTTTAGCTTCGCTATTCGTTCCGCAGCTGCTGCTTTACTTACTGGTTTCATAGTAGTTCACGGTAAAGGCTGTAAACATACACATGCACAAGGATTAATGCTACTGAACTTAACAAAATATAAACCCAGGCTGCGATGCCAGGAACAATTGATAGTAGCGGAATAAACAGCAGGACCGACATGACAAAAAGTAAGAATGGCAAAAAAAGCAGTTTGCGCATAACACTAAATCGGCGGCCACGAACTAAGCCGCGGGCAGAACGAAGTGCCTGAAGTGGAGTTACATTCGGGAGATTCACAATGTAAAAAGCAAAAATAGATGAACTCAGCAGGTAGAGTGTCAAAAACGTCAAACCGAATGAAACGCCCCCCCAAACTATCTTTTCCGCTAGCTGAACAGCACGACCACTCATCACAATTGCGCCGTAAATCCACCCACCAATAATCATTGGCAACATCTGTAAACCAATGACAACCAAAACTAGCACAGAAGGAATAAGTGAGCTGGTTGAATTATAAAAAGCTTGTTTGACGGTTGGTTTTTTATCGGCGCGTATTTGGCGCAATGTCCAAACTGCCACCAGACTCACTAATATTGTCAGTAGCGTCATGTAAGTACTACTGCCGTTTGCAGTAGCTCCCGATGACGTCAACAAGTAGCCAAATAACGAAACACTCATTGCCAAACCGGTAATTTCAACCGATGAGCTAGTCTGAATATCGTACGCTACGTCATTCAAATTGATGATAGTAAGGCCGCGCCCTAGAACCAAATTAAGCACAAGGTAAACAAGCGTTATGCCACCAAATAACCGCAAGTGCACCTTGAGAAAAGACAGACTTTGGAAAAACAAGCGCCAGCCGCTTGATAGCCTCTTAGGAGGCCCTTGTTCGGATTGCTGTTTTTTTGCCTGTGGCTTACTGACGATACCCGAAGAATTTTTGACCTTTGCAGTGGCTGTTACGCCGCGTTTTAATGACTTTTTTTTAGCGGTTCTGGTCTTACTTTTCTTCTGGGCCACTATTCGTGTCTCCCCATGTCCTGGAGTCTTCTGACACGCTCTTCGATTGGTGGGTGTGTGCTGAATAGGTTAGCAAAGGCGCGCTTTTTGAGTGGATTGGCAAAAAACAGATGGGCTGTTGAGGTATTTTGGCGCCTGAGGCTACTGCCAGCTTGACCAATTTTAGTCAACGCCCTGGCCAAGCCATCCGGATGACGCGTCGTCAGCGCACCGGTGGCATCCGCCAGATACTCTCGCTTGCGGCTAATCGCCAGCTGAATCATGGTGGCAGCAATCGGCGCAATAATGGCCGCAATAATGCCAATAATCATGAACGCCCCGCTGGAACTACTGTTGTCATCGTCTCGGTTACCCCAGAACATCGCCCTTAGGAATATATCGCTTAGAATACTGACAACACTTACCAGCCCAAAGGCAATCATACTGACCCGAATGTCGTAATTCTTAATGTGACCAAGTTCGTGCGCAAACACACCCTCGAGCTCGCTGTCTTCCATAATATCGAGGAGTCCAGTAGTTGCACAAACCAACGAATGTTGCGGGTCACGACCGGAGGCAAAAGCATTCGGCGCTGGGTCGTTCATGATGTAAACCCGTGGCATCGGCATGCCTTCTGCAATTGACAGATTTTCAACAATCCGCCAGAGCCTGGGGTTGTCAGCTTTTTCAATTTGTTTGGCGCCATTCACCGCTACCGCTAACTTATCTGCGGCAAAATACTGAATGATGGCGTACAAAATACCGCCGATACCCACGGCTAGAGTCAAAGAAGGGTTGCCGTAAATTTTACTGAAAACAAATCCTATAACCGCTACTAGGCCCGCAAAACCGACCATCAATAATAGTGTCTTACGCTTATTAGCAGCAATCTCTGAATACACTTTACATCACCCCTATTAATGTAATTTTTGCTAGAACTTGACGTTGACAGGTTCTTTGGCAGCGGCAGCCTGTTCTTCTTCTAGTTCAAAGAACTCACGGGCCTTAAAGCCGAGCATACCGGCAAAAAGATTGGTAGGAAATACTTTGACTTTGATGTTTAGGTCTCTCACAGAGCCGTTGTAGAAGCGGCGTGAGGCCTGAATTTTATCTTCTGTATCGACTAGTTCAGCTTGTAGCTCTTTAAAATTCTCATTAGCCTTTAGATCAGGATAGGCTTCGGCGACTGCAAAAATACTTTTAAGTGCCGCTTGGAACATATTATCGGCTTTCGCTGCCTCAGCGGGAGTACCAGCGTTCATCATAGCCGAGCGAGCATCTGTTACTTGCTGGAACGTGTCTTTCTCATGTTTTGCATAGCCTTTAACAGTTTCAACCAGATTTGGAATCAAGTCAGCGCGTCGCTTTAACTGAACCGTTATATCACTCCAAGCTTCGTCAACCCGGGTGTTTGTTCGAACCAGGCCGTTGTACATGGCAGCCAGAACGATACCAATCAGCACCACTACACCAATGACAATCCACAGCATTATACGTATCTCCTCTTTATTACACTTTTATTGTAGCACTTTTTAGGGGTTTTATGACCAGGTTCGTTGCTTGTTTATTGCTTCTTTATCACGAAAAGCCTGCTCTAGATCGATGTCGAAATGATTACAGATGTCCAAAAGATAAACCAAGACGTCAGCTGCCTCATGCGCAAGTTGATGCTCTTTTGAATCACTGGCCAATTTTACACTTGTGTGTTTGCGAGCTGCTTTGGCTAACTCACCACACTCCTCCATGAGTAGCATGAATAATTCAGGAACGGTTTCTTTGTCGAATCCCCTTTCGACAACCATTTGCTTAATGTAAGTTTGGAAATCAAATAGGGTTGGGTCTTTTTTTAGGTGGAGTTTGCTCATGGAGGAATTATAGCTCACTTAGGAGGGACTCGCCTGGCCAGCAGATCAAAAATAGATTTGCTAAGGGCCACCCCAAATCCAGTTGGTTTGGGGCTAAAGGGTCGGGGAATGTCCATTCAAGGACATTCCCGTTCGAGTCCCTGCCTTGAACACCAATAGAAAAGACCCTTTTTAGGGTCCTTACTATTGGTGGGCGAGGAGGGACTCGAACCCTCAAGACTTTTGGTCAGCGGATTTTAAGTCCACCGCGTATACCAATTCCGCCACTCGCCCAATCCACTAATATTATAAGCTGGAGGCACCTACGGGTAACGCTCCCGTCTACGCGGTTTTGCAGACCGCTGCCTAACTTCTCGGCCAAGGCGCCATGATCTAACAAAGAGTTATTGTAACACCTCTGTTATCGTTCACCCAAGACAGTTTAGGCACACTAAACAGTAAAGAATATTATTTGACATTTTGTCAGACCGAGTATGATGGAAGAATGAGAAGAATAGTAGTAATTACTTCAGCGGCAGCAGTGCTTGCTGCCGGCTGCACACAGACTATAGAACAGGGTCCAGAAAGCACCCTTGCACCGTTGCCTTCCACCATTACCTACCCCGAAACAGCTCCTGTAACGACCATTCCCCAAACAACACCAGAAACATTTGCACCTGCGCCGGTTACGTCTGAAGCAGCGCCAAGCACCCCGCCACCCACAACTCAACCTTTGGACGTTTTAAGGCCAGAATGCGCTATTTTAGTTCAGTCAGGGATGTATCTTAGTGACATTTCTGAGTTAAGTGGGGTCAGTATTACAGATTTAGTAACTGAAAACGGCATTGCTGACCCAGACAAGATTGATGAAGGCGACATAATTGATGTATGCATAAATGGGATTGATGACCTTGATACCGGAGAACCACGTGTTGCACCCACCACTGCCCCACCAACAACCGCACCAGCACCCGAATCGACTGCCCCACTTACGATACCACCCGTAGAACTACCGTCGGGTGTGGAGGCTCAACAAGCCCAACTAAACGCCTTGTTTGGTCCTTATGGTATGCCATCGCTTGACGTTGATGGCATTTCTGGCCCGCTCACCGATCAACAGAATTGTGCCGCCAAGCTTGTGCTGGGCTTAGCGCCCAGCCGCGCAGATATTGCTCCGGGCAGCGAAGAAGAGAAAGCACTGATGTCCGCGACCAGCCTACCATTACCTCAGGCCGAAGCAGTTGATGAAGGAAAATGGGCTGTTATTGATCAAACCTGCCAAGTAATGTTTGTAGGTGAAGATGCTTCACTTGCCTTTGTTTTCCCTGTTTCAACTGGCCGGCCAGAATTTCCGACCCGCAATGACACGCGCCGTGCTCATCGGTATGACCCCGCACTCGAGAATAATGGCTGGCACGACAGTACAGCATACCCTGCAACAGATGACAATCCGTTGAACGGGAACATGTACAAGCCAGTATATATTGACAAGGGACAAGCAATTCACGGCGCCAATAACGTTCCGCCCGAACCTGCAAGTCATGGCTGCACACGCACGCGTATTGGAGACCAAGAGCTTTTTATCGCCTGGCTAGGTCTCGCCGGACAGACAGAACAGACCTTTAGCCTGCCTGATGTCGTTGATCTAGAAGTGACTGTTCAGGGAGCTTACTGAGTTACTGATGGCAGTGAGATGAAATTAACGTCAGATGGCACCGCTAGGACTGCACTGTCAACGTTCCATGAATCACAATCCATAGAATAGTTTTGGGCACCCGCCGAACCGTTCGATGTCGAGACCGAGCTGCTGCCAGTTGATTTGACGTCGCTGGTGTTGAGCATGAATCCAAAGGTACCTTCATCAGTTTTGGTCCAGGTATAGGATTTATCACTCAAGACGAGCATGTTTGACTCACCCTCATTATCTTGGTCTGTTTTGACTGCTATCTGCATGCGCCCACGACCATTTCCATCTGTGTACATTGTTCCGCTACCTTGACCGTCACTACCGCTATAACTAAATGTACACTTCTGTGCTCGTCCGCCAGTAGCCAAACTCGTCAAACTGGCTTCGGTTTTTGATTCCTGAGTAGTGCTAGCCTGTTGATCATTGTTTGATGTGTTGCTATTTGTGCCTGCAGTACTGTTGTTTGTGTCATCGCCACCCATCATCATCGCTGCTGCACCAACGCCGACCAGCACCACTGCAATAACGATACCAATTGCTATTTTGCGGTTCATACACACTCTCCTTCTTATCTATAATCGACTATAGCACACATTCTTGGTTTGACTTTTACAAATTTATAGTATGATATTAATTAGTAGAGTGGTGCGAAAGGTATCTGCAATGCATGTTTCGCTTTGATTATCTTCACTATCGCATGGTTCCCGATTTAAACTACACCGGGATTGATGCCGAGCGCTTTGCAATCTTAAACCAGTGCCGGCCCATGCCGGAGTCACTTTTACCAGAACCGCTGCCGCACACCGACCCGCTGGGTTTTGAATTTGCCGACACAGCCCCGACGACTTTTCAAGCCCATATTCGCCCAATTGCATCACCCAGACGATACCTCGCACGGCGAGCTTTCGGTACGACAATGGATAAGTTGCCACGGTTGGCTTTTGCGTCGACGGTTGTGCTCGCCAGCTTAGCATTGAACGAATACGACAACATCGAAGTTGGGCCGGCCATATCAGCCGCTGTGACAGAAAGTGGCCTCGCTGAGGTTGATCTGCAAGTTGGTACAAGCATGGCTGCACGAAACGGCGATGTCGACCCGGTGCAGCTAAAAATGATTCTAGATAGCCCAAACACACGCTCAACTGTTGATGATTTTGAAAGCCGGGCAGTTGATATTGTGCAGTCAGCCAGCGAAAGGGCTAAAAATTCCGTCGGTTATGGGGTAAAAGCACTTGCCAGTGCGGCTGTCGGGTCGGCAGCGCTACTAATCAATAATCGCCGGAGCAAAAGGCCACCTACAATTAATAGTTCATTATCAAATGCAGCAACCTACATTGGCGATGAAGCTAATCTGCAAAAACTTCCGATCACAAGTCGTCTTCACTTCACACCGTTTGCTCAAGGTCATATCACGGGCGTCGATAGTCGCGACCAGTTCCAAGTACACGAGGTTACAACCAGTCGTCAGACACGCTCTGTCCAGCGCGGTCTCAGCCTGGCAGCCTTAGCGGCAGTTACCTTGACCATGGTTCCTAAAATGCTCGATAGCAGCCCGGTAGACTCAGCCAGCAGCAGTATTGATTGTGTAACTAATCGGGTAATTCCAACGGGCAAGATTCGGACCAACATTCCGAGCTTTATCACAGAACCGTTTGCCAAGCGGGTATCCGGACCGATTATTCCAGCTATTACAGCTGATTTACCGAACATTACCGGAGCATTAGATGCGGTCGACCGAAGTTTAGTCGGCTACATCGAAGAGCAAACTGAAGATAGCGGTATTGATACGTCTCCCGACCATCAAGTGAGCCTGAAATCTGGTGTATTTGGTCCAGTCATCCAGAGTGTATCTGGCGTTATTGAACATATCGGTTTTGATCCGGCCAATGATGATGTAGCCCCGCACAACCTCGCTGTGCCGCTCGCACTTGTCGCAGCAGCCGGTATGTACGGTTCTCGCAAACGGCCCGAAAGATTTTTAGTCACCCAGCGCGTCCTGGACCGTGAACTCGGCAGAGCGAAACAGTAGCATTTATTCTTTTGGGCTATTAGGATAGGCTTTAATATGTTTCTCAGCTAGGGTGACAGTTTGATTAATTCGCTGTTCGCGAGTTTTGTCAGTTTTGGCGGCATAAATCCATTCGAGAATGATGCGCTTTGATGGTGCGGGCATTGCCTCATAAAATTCGTTGGCTTTTGGATTACTCTTTAAGGCAGTCTCAAGTTCCTGTGGCTTTTCTAAATTGTCGGATTTGTCGAGTGCTTCCCACATGCCATTTTCTTTGGCGACCTTCACGACGGCCCAGCCGGCATCAGTCATCAGTCCTTCGGCAGCGAGTCGTTCAATGCGAGCTTTGTTGGTCTTAGCCCAGACACTTTTTGTTTTACGCCGACTAATATATAGCTTTGTACGCTTGTCATCCACGCTTCTGCCAATACTATCGACCCAGCCAAAACACAGCGCCTCTAGCACAATTTCTTCATACTCCAGTGTCCTGTCTTTGCCCTTATCAAAAATCAGCCATACCGATTGCTCTTTGACGTGATTGCTTTTAAGCCACTGCCGCCATTCCGCCCGTGTCTTCGCATAAAATTCCGGTGCGTCGTTCATTGTATTGCTAACTCTTTATAAGAGGCTTTGAGCTTCGCGATGATCTCTTTGTAGCCGTGTTGGTCTATGTAATCCCAAGCTTTTAGGTAGTTTGCAGGATCGTAAGAAGTTTCCTTTTTATAATTTTCAATTTCTCGTTCTAACCGCTTGGGTTCTTTCAGCACTTCCAGATATAAATGCTTGTGGATCGCCTGCACTGGAATATGTACTAACACACCAAACTCATGTTCTTCGCCAAATAATTTCGGCCATTCTTTGGCAAGGGAACCGGTCTGAAAATCAATTGATGTATTGTCAGTCAATAAACGGTGCAGTAGTTCGTGCGTCAGTACATCAACAAACGTATCCGGATCATTCTGTATGCCAATAACTAACGGGTCGCTAAAAGCCGCAAACCAAGGTGCAATGTAAACATCAATAATATTCTGCCTGAATTCCAGCCCAACCACCTCGCACATACCGTTCATGATTTTGGCTTCGTAAGGCTTCCAAGCCGCTTCATACTCCGCCACCCGCTTTTCCATCAAAGCGTCATCCGCCAGCTCCTGATCCTTACCCCAAAGCTCATGCAAAAACTTCGAAGCATTCTCGCGTAAGAGCCACGCATCCTTAATTCGTATTTCCGGATAATTTCGTTTCATATCTATAGTTTCGTCTCTTCGGATAGTTTAACGCGTACTTTTTCTGTCATGGTATGAGTACTGATATATGCCAAAGCATCAACATCCGGATTATACAGTTCAACCATGTCCAGATCATTCCGAGGAAACACCCGAGCACCTGATATTTGCTTGCCAGCTAGAAGTGATTCCTTAAGTTCCTGATATTTTTCGACATTCATAAAAAAATCAATGTCACCAACATGATGTCGGTACGGGTCTGGTCGGCGAATATACAAATGCGTATAGGTCGTTTCGGGTACGTCTCCGTTTGCAGCAATAACTATAGGTTCAAGCAGCTTAAAATATTTCTGATTCGGATCATCGCTGGATTCAGTGAGCTGTTTCCGCAGCTGGATGAGTGTGTCGTATTCATCTTCATAATGGCAAAACACTCCAATGTTTCCCGCATTGGGCAAATACTCACCAAGGGACTGCTTGCACAATTGATAACAAGCCTCATGAATATGAGTGATCGCTTCAAGTAGTTGATCGTGGTTTATGATTGGGCTGAAGCGGTAGTGTTTCATAGTTCAAAATATTTTAATGATTCTCTTAGATGCACTTTACCTACTTCTATTTTCTCTTTTACTGCATCTGAGGGTTCCCATGTATACCGACGGATCCTGAGCGTCATCTTCGACAAGACATACCGTAAACGCATCAATTCAAATCTTTCGTCGAAGTCCTCTGGTTTTTGCGCCACTTGCCAGTATCCCTCCAGAAAACCATGCAACCTATCCGGATCAAAGAATGTGCTCCAGCATGCAATGTCCATTACTGGATCACCTGCAACACATTCATCCCAATCAAGTATTCCAGTGACAGCTTCACCATCGGTGAGCAGATTCCAATCGGCAAAATCGTTATGTACCAATACAGATTTGCTGTTTTGAATCAGCGGGTTATCGTCGCCAAACAGACGAGTTATTCCCGTCGCCTGATCTACCGTAATTAGCCCTTCTTTTTGCAAAACATCAAGATTAAACGGCAGGCCCGCACGAAGTGCTTCACCCTGGGTTTGATGCAGGCCAGCTAGTTCACTCTTTTTCGCTTTCTCGTTGTCGAAAGGCCCAAAACCCCGAACATCAACTTGGTGCACTCGAGCCATCATCCTGCCTACTTGCTCTATAATTTTCTGCTCATCTTCAGGATGTAGTTCTAACCATTTCTTAATTGCTGTGCCAGGAAGCTTTTCAATTACCTGAAAGGCAAAATCATCACCACCTTCAAAGTCATGGACTGCAAAAGTATCATAACTTGGCAATCCAGCTTCCTTAGCGCATCTCGAAGCTACCGACTCAGCATGAAAGTATCCGTTTTTTATTCCCTTCGGATGACTGCGGATAATTACCGCCTCCCCGCTTGTAAGATGCGCAACACGCACTGAGTTAACATTGCCAAGATTAGTTTGCGCATCCAGATCTAACGGATCAATCTCAGCGACTTGCCCGTGCGTTATCTCATTGTTTATACGCGATAGCAGTTCGTCATCAGTAAAATACCTATGTCTGTCTGCCCAAATGTGGCCAGCCTCAGCAGGATCAACACTTCGATCTGTCTGCCAGTAAAAAACATTGGATCGATCAGCAATACCGGAATTAATTTTATCTAGATCGACCTTTAAAGTTTTGCTTGCCATGCTTTTAACCTTCCACAAATTTTATGAGTTCTTCCCAAATGGCGTCGGCGATTTCGATTTCGCCGGACTCTTCAGCCTGCCTTGCAACCGCGTCACCTTTTTCACCAGGTAATACCACCTGCTTACCCGGCAGCGGCTTCGCAGATTTCACCTGCTTAATCATCTCCGTTGCGCGTTCCATATACTGGTCTTTATCCGCAAGCAGTCCAGGGTCAATAGCCATAACAAATGTTCCCGAACCGTCACCTTCATAAACACCAGGTGTGCCAGCCAGTGAAAAGGCACCGCCAAGTAATTGCACAAACAAAGACAGAGCAAAACCTTTATGGCCTGCAAATGTTCCAATAGAACCACTGAGAACCGCCTCGGGGTCAGTGCTTGGATTGCCGTCTTTGTCATACCCAACACCTTCGGGTAATTGTTCGCCTTTGATTTTAGCTTCAACAATTCCAAAATAGGCCATGGCAGCTGTCGCGTTGTCAAACACGACTTCACCACCTTCGTAAGGGAAGGCGTAGGCAAACGGATTTGTGCCAAACTTTGCTTCGGCAGAACCTGAAGGTGCAACAAACGAGAAATTGCCATTGCCAACACAAACGAAAGCAATGTAGCCTTGTTTCGAGATCCGTCGTGCATAGTAGCCAATGGCGCCAGATGAGGTGTAGGTATGGTTTGAGGCCACAATTCCTACTCCGTGTTCAGCTGCAAGTTCAACAGCCAAATCTGCAGCTCTTGTTGAAGCCACCATAGAGTGCCCTCCAGAAACAAGCGCACCGCATTTGTTGGTTTTTACTACCTTATACTCATCAACATCGTCGGCTTTTGGCACTCCCCCGGTCGCAATCTTTGTAATACCTTGGTTGTTGCCCCGCATCTGTGCATATAACAAAACTTCGGCAATAATTTGTGCATCTTCTCCTTTGTAACCGAGCTTTTCAATCCCTGTAAGAACCTTTGCCTTTAATTCATCAATCTTAACAATCATGCTGCCTCCTTCTCGTTAATCTCCGCAATCACACGTGCTGGTGCGGCGTGTAGTTCCAACCTCACTGGCAGCGCATACAGCTTAAATTGTTTGCCAGCCACAGCTTGCAGGTTGACGAGGTTCTCAATGAGCAAGACATCATTATCAAGCAAGGCTTTGTGCACGGGATACGGTTCATCGTGATCAAAACTCATCATGTCCACACCGACGATTTTTGCGCCTTTTGCAACTAAGGCTTTCGCTAACTCTAGGTCAAATTGTGGATATTCAGAAGCATACGCTTGTTCTTGAAAGGTATCACCGGCGCCAGTATAGAACAACACCGCTCCCCCGACGGGAATTTCTACACCCTCTAATAACTCAAGACCAAGTACGGCCTTTCCGTTGGCGTCGATACACACGGCTTCGGCCACAAAGCGCTCAATTGGGTAGTCAGACAGCAACATACCCTTTTCGAGCATGTGATCCGGCGCATCAATGTGTGTGCCTAGATGATTATTAATATGGATTATGTGATCGACAAACCCGACCGTTTCAAGTGTGCCAGCTTGTTCAAAGACCGGTTTCGCATCTCCCGGAAACACAATCGTATTTTCGTTCACTGGCATCGACAGGTCAATTATCATACCGCCTCCTCGTTGGTTAAGCACTCACGTAATAATTCTGGAAATGCAGACGAACCCATGTTTTCTAAGCAAAAATGGCCGCGGTTGTGAAATTCTTGATATTTCACACCGGGCACGGCGTTTCGAATAATTTTAACTGATTCCTGTATGCTTGGCTCGTCGTCATCGGAATTGAAGATAGTGACGCCAGTTGTACGCGTCGTGAAGTTGGGGTCAATTTCAAACTCAAAAAAATCAGCCGTATCGGACACCGGGTTGTTATCTGGGTTAAACCAAGGCGCCACAAGAACTACTTTGCCGACTTTTTTATCTTTATTTTCGCTCAGCCACCGGACCAAGAACCCACCGCCGCAGCTATGGCCAACCAAAATTGTTTCGGGAGTAATATCGTACCGTTCAAACTCTTTTTTCCATTCATCGTAGCGTGGCCGAAACGGAAAAGGCGGTTCGGCCACCACGGCATGTACATCTTTTATCTGTAGTTGTTTAGCAAGCCACGCATACCAATGGTTGTCACTGTTGGCCGGAATGTTAGGATCATAATACTCTTCCTTGTCAGGACGGCCTGGCACCACAACAGCATTTTTCATAAACTCATTCTAACAGATCTGCTCGAGATGTAGGACGATGCCACTACTGCAAGCCTAGCACAATACCTTTGCAGATTTTTGCTCCGCAGTTACATTCCATGCGCCAGTCCTTGCTAGAAAATTGAGCATAGTCAATCGTCAGTTCTTCGCCGGCAGCGATATCTCGTAAAGCCACCAGCCCTTTGCCCATATTGGGCTCGCAGCTGTGATTACCATAATTACCTGGGTGCTTTTCTCTATCAGAAATCGCAGCAGTATGTGTACCGTCGCCATTGGCCACCGCATCCCACTCTTTACCGTTTTCTATGCACCATTTTTGAAATTGTTTAAATTCTTCGTCAGTGTAAATCTTTTCGTCATAAGGTTCTTCACCCTTAGATATCCATATCGTAGTACCCTTTTTGATAGGCACTTTGGTAAACAGCCCTTTGCCTTGAATGGGGGAATCTTTGATTTCAATGTCTGGATTAAGTATTAAAGCCATTTAAGGCATTGTATCAAAACAGCACCGTCACAGAATGGCGGTGCTGTTTGTTGGGCTTGGAAGGTTTACTTCCAGCCAAAGGCTTGGCTTAGTATCCAGAGCGAGGCCGCAATGGATATAAAGAACAAGCCAAGACCAACCGGGCTGCCCCAGCTGAACCACGAGCCCCACGCTCGCCAGTGCTTCATACTGGTTTCGTGGCTCCAGCCATAGTCCTTTTCATGGTCTTTGGAACTTTTGCTTCTGTCTTGCATAAGATTCCTTGTTACTTAATGAGAGCTCGTCGCGTGGTTTGGTTCGACGATGTCCAAAACCTATGCGCTTGCTTACTCATTCACTGGTGGTCAAATTGTTCGTCCATGGTATTCGCCGAATGAGCAGCGCATGGATGCAGATGGAACGACCACGTTACAGCAATTCAACCACAACAAGCCTATTGCCGCAACAATTCGTGTATTTACAACGCCAGGTCCACAATCTTGCCGCCAATAGCTTCCGAAAATCTACTATCGTGACTCACATAGACAATTGCGCCATGGTACTGTTGCAAGGCCAATTCTAGCTCTTCGATACTCGGCAAATCGAGGTGATTGGTAGGCTCATCTAAAAAGAGAATCTGAGGACGGTTAGCCAGCATAGCGATCAGCTGGAATCGTGCTTTTTGTCCGCCGCTGAGCACACGAACAATTTTTGAACCGTCACTATTTGCATCAAAGAGATAGTCATCCAACAAGCCCCGAATTTTCTGATCGGTAATTGGTAGATCATTGTCACGATACACGTGCTCAATGGCATCATGGAGGGTCATCTCAAGATATCGTTCTTCAAATGTCTGTTTATATACTCCAACCGAGGCTTGATAGGAAATTTCTATCTGTCCGCCGGACACTTTTGACCGTAGCTGTTGCCCATTTAGCGTGTCTATCAGGGCAGTCACCAGTGTGGTTTTACCGGCACCATTTCTACCACGGAGTTGTAGCCTAGTATTGCTATAAAGCTCAAAATTCACAGGCTGGAACAGCGGTGCATCATAACCCAACGACAAGGCATTGACCTTTAATAAACGACGCTCTACATCTTCTTGTTTGGGCAGATTCAAACGAATGGTTGCAGACTTGTGCTCACTGTAAGCATTTTTTAGCTTTGTACTTAGGTCTTTGACTGAGTCTTGGTCGATCCAAAAACTAGGTTTATCTTGTTCTTTTAATTCGGCAAGCTCTTTGACTGTTCGCTGTTCGAGACTCTTGAAGCGACGGATAGTTCCTGGGGTCCTAGATTTCTCTTTGAGTCGTCGAAATCGGATCAGATCGGCCTCTAGATTAACAATGCGTGATTTGGCAATCTGATACTCGTTCACTGCGCCACTCATCCGATCAGTATTGATCTTGAGATATTGGTCGTAATTACCAATGTAATTCACCGCTTCCCCATCACGAATCTCCACAATCCGATCAACATGCATTAAGACATCTCGGTCATGCGTAATAATCAGCATGGCTTCGTTGGCAGCCTTTAGCCACTTAATAAAGCTAGCCTTGGCAATATAGTCCATGTGATTAGTTGGTTCGTCGATCAAGATAATATGCGCACTGGCTACCTGGACCTTTATAAGTTCAACGAGCCGTAATTGTCCGCCGCTGAGGCTACTTATTTTGCGGTCAAAGATATCCCTCGGCAGCTGATAGGCGTCCAAATAGCTCTGAATAGTATTCTCAATCTCAAAGTAACCCAAAGTCATAAATCGCTCCAAAGCCTCACCATAGATATGCATTTTTCGCGGCTGCTCACCCATGACAGCTGGATACGTATCTAAAATATGCTTGAGCTTAGTAAATTCCGGCAGATCACCCAACACATATTCCAGCATAGTAAGATCGCTGTGCTCGTGATGCTCCTGTCGCGAACTAATCAGCGTCAGGCCTTTCTTAATGTAGACCTCACCGGCAAAATCAGTATCAACGCCACTAATAATATCGAGTAGTGTCGTCTTACCGACACCATTACGGCCAATGAGCCCTACTTTTTCACCCCTATTCAGACTCAGGTCTAGGCCGCTATACAGTTCGTTCGCTCCAAACGACTTAGAAGTGATGTGGACATCAAGTATCATAGCTTCCTAGTCTAGCAGGCTTTGTAGAGAAACCCTCACTACGGCAGACGGATCAGTTCACCGCGGCGTTTGACAATGTTTTTGTAGTCCCACTGAATAGTGCGAGATTTCTCCAGCCATCTGCGTACGCTGGCTTCATCAATCTCACTCACTGCGTTATAAAAAATTGAAGCGTCTTTGAATTTGCTATCGCCGACCAGCTCTGGTTCATGAAACGAACGGCCGCTCCAAAACATCAGCCGGACACCGCGCTTTTCGACAGAATACCCGACTGTTGGGTTACCGTCTAAAAACCACACCGGATGGCCATGCCAAACTTTTGATTCAGCTTCAGGCAAACCGTTGCTTAACAGCTTCTGTAGCATCAAGCAGATCTCTTGGTGTTCGCCTTGTTGTTTCTGGTTGTATGATTCAATATTGTTCATAGTCGCATTATAGCCTATTCGCCAACGGTGCCAGTCTTAACAGCACCGGCACGCTTGTAGTTTGCAAAGATCACCCCGCTGGGCGTAACTGACGTTTCTACTAACGTAAAGGCCGCGGGCATAACGCCCGAATCAAACAACTTCTTGCCCTGCCCGAGTGTGACCGGGAAAAATTTTAACCATAACTCATCAACTAAATCATGTTTTAAGAGGGATTGAATAAGCTCTCCACTCCCATGGACCTGCAAGTCACCGCCGTCATCGTTTTTAAGTGCCTTGACTGCTTCAATATCTTTTAAGATAACCGAATTCTGCCAATCCGAAGTCTCAAGCGTATTACTGACCACATACTTTTTAACATTGTTAACGCCGGGCCAGATATCTTCGTGTTTTGGCCAGTACGAGGCAAATATGTCAAATGTCCGGCGGCCAAGCAAAAGGTCTGCTGGCTGCATCTGTTTGTCCATCAGTTTGCCCGACTCTTCATCAAAATACGGCGCTGCCCAACCACCAAATGTAAATCCGCCGGAAGTATCTTCCTCTGGCCCGCCCGGAGCCTGCATAACTCCGTCTAAAGTAATAAATGATAGGACAATAATTTTTCTCATAGCCTTATTGTAACCCGCCGAACCAGCAGCCATTTACAAAAAACCTTATGCTGTAGGTTGCGGTGCCTGACCAATACGAGAGACGTATCCATGCATGACCTCATCGGCTTGACGCATAACTTCTGGGTCAAATGGATTTCCTGCTGGTGTTACGACAATACGAAATTCTGGATCATATACTTTATTTGGGTCAACTCTTAGGACGTCTCTGGGCAACGGACCCCAAATTGTTGCGCCATCCCGGCGAAACATGTCACGCAAATCAGTGCGAGTGTCATAGTCTTCAAGTCTTGGTGCAAAATTAACGGCGACGCCATGAGTTTCGTCTGCCCAAAGTGGTGGCTGATCTCGGTCGAATCGTGTTGAATCGGTTTGACCAGGCATAATTGCATCATCGAGATACCGTTCAATTGTGGCGTTAGTTGCGGGCACACCGAGTAATTCGCAGGCTTCGGCAACATTGACATAGAAATATCCTTCTCGATCAGATTGATTTACCGGTACAGATAGTGTCATGCGTCGCAAACCACGCTGCTTGCCAAGAGCAGCAGCCAATTGATCCTCAACAGCATCGCCAACATAGGCTGCACGCAGCTCTAAATCAACATGTGATTTGCCGACGCTTATCTCTCCATGTGTTTTGTGGAAATTACCCAAACCATCATAGTCAAAATTAAAATGCGTATTGCGCTCAGTACCGCTTCTTCGCCAAGGACGTTGTGCCCAGCCCCAGTTTTCGCGGACTGCATTGGTGATTCTTCCTTTTACAAATGCATGCATATCACCACTCGTTGTAGCCTCGGCGAATAATTCAGCTGCCCAGCTACCACCGGAAGTAGCGAACGCGTCGACATTATGCTCAAAAGCCGTTTGTCCACCAGGAGTCGCATAGGTGCCATTACCATACATAATGAGTGCTTGCTCAAGTTCACCAGGACTGGCAAATCGTATTCCCCTGCGGTATTCGTCAACCCTAAAATCTCCCGCCTCTAGATCATGTGGGCGAAATGCTTCCTGTTCTATGGCATGAAAACCATTTGGGTTTGTCGCAAGCCATTCGTCGTAATGTGCCAGATCCACCATCATCGGCAAGCTTTCACCAACTGAGCCGTCTGCACGATGCACCAGGAGTGTTCTGGTCATTTCTACAGGCACTATGGAGCCGGACATTGGGTCGGTGGAGTAATGGAACGTATCAGTGTAGTTCCCGCCCAGTCCAGCTGCGGTTGTCTGCTGCACGAGATGCCCATTTTGGTCGTACTCGAAGAGAACTTGATGGTTAAAAAGATCCGACACCCCGGGTCGATCATCTTGGACCATTGCAGCCCGAGTAACTCTACCGTTTTCATCAAAGTCATATTGCAAACCATAGAAAATATCATGACCACCCCGTTCATCCTCTGGCCCCAAATAACCCTGCGCCACGTATGACAACTGTTCATCATCACCGCTAGATGTCCAGGGCCGCTGCCTATCATAGGGGTTTTGCGCAAATATTGCTCGTACATCTTCAGGACTTACCGCAGCGACTGGCTGCGACAATGCATTAATTATTTGTGGTAGCGCTTCTTGTGCTTCGGCATGAACTTTTGCATCATGCAGTCGTAGCGGCCACATCCGATCAGTTGGCATGGGCACGAATGGCATGCGTGCTTCTAGTAAGCTTTCGGGCTGGAGAGGTTCGTGACGTTCTGGGAGAGACTCCGAGCCATCGTTTGCACCTATCATTACTATTCTGCGCCTTCTATCACTGGCGTGTGAGTGCTTGCAGGCGAGATAAGGCTTGTTGGGGCTGCCCAGCCATTATGTGCACCGTCCAGTACATGCAAATTTTCGGCAGCTTGTGCAATAACCCTTTGGACAATACCACCAAAGCGTTCGATAAACTCTGGACTCATGTCACCCATTGAAGCAAATGCATCTAAAATGCCGCGAGCGTCATCTGCAGGCATGCCTTCAGGTACTGGGACGACTGTCACGCCAAACTGCGCATAAATGTCAGCAATAGCATCAACCAGTGTTTTTGGCTCATCCTGTTCAGCTTGCTCATAACGGGCCCGGGCTGCTTGCGATCGCTCCAGCATATGATACGGTATTCGTGGTGGTACCGTATCAGTCTCTGCATCATCAACTGGCCGACCAGCTGCTCTTGCACGAGCCGCTTGTGATCGCTTGAGCAAATGTTCTGGAACCTCTGTCATAGTTAGGTGATTATATAACTTTTGTCCATGTTCTTCAATAGTAATTGATATTTGTTTGATATGTGTTATAGTAACATTATATGTCTTCTCCTTACGAGTGTGAGCGCCCAACGCTGCGTGATGTTCGCTATCCATCAATTACCCGAATGACCGATGGTTATCCAGCATATGTTAAAGAAGAATTACCAGAGGGCAGCCAAGAAGCGAGACTTATTAGACAAAATGTCGCCTTACTCCAGGGCGAGATATCACGTGCAGTCGCCGATGATGTTGTTGGCCTCAATCTACGAGCAATCAATGCCTACTATGACCAACGAGGCTACAATGTAGAGCCATACCACGTTATTTCTGCTGATGAGCTGCAAGATGTGAGTGCTCGTTTGCGCCGGTCTTATGTAACCCAACTCGGCGATTCACACGGCCTCTACACACCATACGCCAGAATTTCGCTCATTAAGCGAGATCACGAGCGTGAAGAAATGTTTAATCGTAGTGTGACTGAACGTGTAGTTGCGCACGAAATGGCTCATTCCTCATCTGACCATGATCATATTCAGTTCACTGGAACAACAGCCGATGAGATAATCGAAAATACTCACATGCCCCGAATTGGCAATCGATATATTCCTTACGCTCCAGCGGGGCACCCGGAACGTGCTAAAAATATTGAGTATGCGTTTGCCGAAGAGGCATTTGCCGAACTGACGGCTAGCGATTATCTATTTCAAACCTACATTCCAACTTTCGAAGATCCCCAGACTGGCTTCAAACTCGAGCTAGAGGACCAAGAGCTGTGGCTGCCTGCCCGGCATGTCAATTGCGTACCAGGTGATGAGGGTGCATACAGAACCACTTTCAATACTCCAGCCATGGCTGCTTACGCTTATGAGATTCTGAACCAAGTCGATCCCGACCATCAAATTCTCAATCTCATGATTCAAGGTCGCAAAGATGTTGTAGCATATATAGAAATAGACCAGCGCTTAGACGCCATGGGTGTCGATAATTTAGCACAAGCCATGAAGGATGTAACTTATTCGCCAGGCGGATTTTTGGCTGGATTACAGATTGCCGAATTTGTCGCAGCCGAGCACGGCATCACAACCCGACCATCAAGCATGACTCTGCCCTCTGACGTCTATCGGCCAGAAAGCACCGTGTCTCCTTACGACAGTGGCATGGCAAGCTGCACCGATATCGACCCCATATTCGACGTTTACCCAAGTTCACTTGCCGCATAATCGTACGTAAATCTCGTCACTGTTTATGGTTATGAACTGCTGGAAACATGAGCGCCAATTTCAGCATTCCACTCATCGATTGGTCGTGCATATAACACTGTGCCGACGCCATGAATTATCTCAACTTTTTTATTGAGCTTGGCAGCCAAAAGCATCGATCCAGAACCGTTGGCCGGGGCTTCTGGAATGTTCCAGTCGTTCGCAAACGTTCGAGACCTTACTCTCCCTTTATCTTCATCTAGCCACGCCCAAACCATTGTGTGCTCCCACTGACTGGTGTCACCAATTTGTATGGCCTCGACGTCAGCCGCACCAGCAAGCTGTTGCAGATTCCAGGGTGGCATCTTATCTAGTTTGGCCGCCACCCAAACCTTGTCATCCTCAAACGTGACTCGGATATTGCCACCTCGGCTCTTTATCACAGTCACTGGGTCCTGTTTGATTCCCGCCAAAAAGTGAGCTGCCGCCAGAGCTGGCACCCCAGCAAAGTCAACTTCTCCTTGTGAATGCATGATACTAATATCCGCATCAGTCTTACTGTTTATAAACACTGTCTCTGGTGCCTGGAGTTCGACTGCCAATGCCTGTCGTTCGTTGTCAGGGATAGCACGGTTCTCATCAATAATAATTGGCACACTGTCGCCAAACTGACCATCATTATTTATACCTACACTGACAATATAAACATCTGCCATGCCCTCAATAGTAGCAGATCAAGCTCGGTGAATTATTCTGATACAGAACTAGTACTGGGCAATTGCTGCTATTTGAGCTTGCAAGGCGGCCTTCAAATTCTTATCACTGCGCAGGTGACCGGCGTCTTCGACGATCTGAAGTGTTGATTTATCGGGTCCAATTTGTTCGTGCAGCCATACAGCGTTACTTGGAGGCGTGGACATATCTTCAGCACCATTCAGAATGTGGACTTTGCCATTGATTTGTCTGATGTTATCGACGTTATCTTCAATATAAATATCGCCCACAAAGCAAAAGGGTTCAGCGCCATAATAATGTAAAGCAATGGAAGCTTCTTGCAATGGGTTTAGACCAAACAAAGCTGCCATATCAAAAACTTGGACTGGTTCCATATCCTGATTGATACTCGGCTCGTTAATAACGCCGTACAAATTCGCTGTCGCTTCGTCAGTTGGATGCATTGGCCGGGCCATCCACAGTTGATGCAGACCATAACGGATGGCAGCCACTTTGGCGCTGTCACCGCCGGCCTGGATCTGCGCACCAAGCTCCTGTGCCATCTGTTGATAGTTTGTTCTTGCTTCTGGGCTAACCAGATCAAGCAAATTATCAAGCTGCATTGGTGCAAATGCTTTTATCTCGGGGCTGGTAATCTGATAATCACTATGGTCGGGCACGCCGGTAAAGTTTGCCCAGGTGACCACATTATCAACCATACCCGTCATTTCAGCGGCAGTCGCCATTGCCCAGAAGGATCCCCATGAACCCCCAGCTAAATTAACGCGATCGTCATCAAAAACCTGCCGAGAAACATGTACGACATCACCAACTAAATGTCGTGTCGTGTTGGCATGCAAAATATCGTCATTGGCTTGCGTGCTTTCACCCGTTCCTCTTGGATCAAAAAACGCCACCACATGTAGGCTTGGATCAAATAGTTCGGCATTTGCAGGTGAAAAAGGTTGGCCAGGACCACCAGGTAAATAGACAAAGCGAGTATCGCCTTCTCCGTAGATTTCATAGTGAAGCGTATGGCCGCCAGATACTTCTAACTCGCCAGCTTCCGCACCAGGAATTTTTGCAATCATAGATGCTAATTATAGCATTTTTTATAAGTATGTGCAACGTGCTTCTGGTTACGAAACGGCCGCTTTCATACCAGGGCTCAGTATGTCATATGGGATAATGCTGGCGCTGCTTGTCAGGTACTTTTTGAGGATGTTGTACTCATCCAGGTCAAAGCTTGATTCGTAACGGTCGATAGTTAGATCTTGGTCGGTAAAATCAATTTTGCCCTTGATGACCCAGCGGTCAATCAACAGACCTTTTGATTCGCTGATTTTTAAGATCACCGGCGTAGTGTATTTCCAGTCTTGTACTTTGGTTTTCTGAAACGCTTGCTCAAAACGAAGGTTATACAGTTCTGGCGATTCTTTGCCTATACACGCGCCGCTGCACTTGCCTAGCTGATAGCTAAAGCAGGCTTTTGTGGACTTTTCTAAATTCAGCAGTTTTGAACATAATTTCATTTCGTCCCGAATAGCCAGCAAATGTTTTTTGACGGCCGCATGTGTGTCAAAGATGCCGTACACATCAAGCACGTCATCAAGTTCTTGCAAGTTGCGCTCCACGACCGCCACCGTATGGTAGCCACTCGGATCTTTTGTTCGTGTCAGTACCACGCGAGTGTTCTTCTTGCGCAGCATGCGGTTATAGACTGGCAGTTTTTCTTTGATGAGTTTACTTTCGAGTAACAACGCCTCAATCTCACTGTCGGTTCTGATGACATCCAGCGAGTGCGTGCTCTGTGAAATCCTCATTTCTTTATCGAGTTTGGTCGATTGATTAAAGTGCGACAGAATGCGATTTCGCAAGGCAACACTTTTGCCAATATATACTGGTGTGCCAGATTGATCCTTAAAGATATAGACGCCTGGCGTATTGGCAATACCTTCCAAATATGACTCATCAAAGTTGGCCGGTAGGCTCTTTAGTTTAAGCTGCCTTTGCAGGGCAGCAATGACGCTCTCTTCACCTCGTTCACTTGCCATCAGCCGCATAAAATCATGCACCGCCAGTGCGTCGTCATACGCGCGGTGTCGGTTGCTCGTCTGAATATTGTGCCGTTCAATGATCTTTTGCAGACTGTGGCCTTTAACGCCGGGGTGTAGCGCCCGCGACAATTTGACCGAACATAAAATACGCGGCTTAAAGGAATAACCCAGCAGTTCCAACTGCCGTTTGATAAACGAAAAATCAAACAGCACGTTGTGCGCCATAAAATAGCAACCCTCATAAAATCGGCTGACATCTGCGGCAATCTCCGCAAAATACGGCGCGTCTGCTACGGTTGCATTTGAAATGCCGGTAATGGCCGTGATGAATTCGGGGATAGACTGCCCCGGATTTACCAGCGACGTATACTCATCAATTATCTTGCCGCCATGCACCTTAATTATGGCAATCTCGGTAATCCCATCCCGGCGGGAACTCCCGCCCGTCGTCTCAATGTCAGTTATGCATATCGGCAGATCAAGCATACCTCTATTGTAGCTCTCGAGGCAGTGACCGACGAATTACTTTCCTTCGAATTAGCCTTCAACAGGGTCGCGAGAGAGGCAGCCGGGGATGACGACTTTGGATTCGTCATAGATGGTGCTGTCGCCGCGGTATTCTTCCCAGGACTTCTGAAGCGCAGTGATATTCTTAAGCGTGTCGTCTTTGATGGAATCGTCCAGATAATCAAAGGTACATACGTGCTTAGGTGGATTGCCGGGTGACAAAATACCAATCTCAAGCAGACCAAGTCCGTCGTAGTTGCGGGCGTCATAATCACTTACTTCGGCAATTACCTGTCCCGCCTTAACCTTGTCGCCCTTTTTGACCTGGGCATTAATAACGTGCTCGGTTTCAAAAATGAGGTCACTCCCTGGTGCCTGGACGTGCACACTAAAGTCATTGCTGTACAGTTTGGGCACATCGACTACCTCGCCATCTACCAACGACATGACTTTGGTGCCAAGAGGTACGATAAAGGTTGGCTGCGGATTTCGCTTGGCCGGACCGGCAGAGTTTGCTGGCACCTCATAGCCATACTCAAAAAAGATCATTTGCATCCCGCCAGCAAAATTAGCCTTGGTAAACTTAATATCACCAGCCATGTTGGTTGCCGGGTCGTAAGTCCCAAGGTTGATTCCCAGATTTTTTATTTTGGCTTTGGATTCTTGGGCGACTGCTGCAGCATTGGTTGAGTCAACTTGTTTTGTTTCAGAACTATCTTTACTCAGTACCATATACCCGACGCCACCAACGGCCGCCAGGACAACCACGGCCATAATAAGAACCAGATGCGCAAACCCACTATTGTTGTATTTCATACACATAGTGTACTACTAATGCTTACTTTTGGCGTCAAGAATTAACAATATTCTAACGCCAAACTAGTCAATCAAGATGCTTCAAGGTTCTGGTTAGGTACCACAGTAATAGCAGGCCGAGTGCGCCGGTTAGTATGTCCAGGACATAGCCGTCTTGGTTGGCGGTCAGGCGGTCAAGAATATTCCAGGCTGCCCGCCAGAACAGCACCGTCGCAAATGCAATGCCAATATAGTGAATGTTGCCTAAGTCTTTCTTTTTCATGCCTACATAGTACCAACTATGATCGTCATCGCGCAGGACTATTTCTTGCGAGTGCCCAGATAGACACCGGCCAAACCGGTTGCCAGGCCGGCAACGCCAACGTACAGCGCTGTATTTGCAGCACTCTTCGCGTCGTCAGCAGCTTCATCAGCTTCTTGAACAGCCATGTTGGCGGCAGTTTCTGCAACCACCTTGGTTACTGAGTACGGGCCGGAATTACCGCCTTCCTCATCGTGGCCACCCTCGCTGGCTTTGTCCCATGACACAACCGTTCCATCAGCATAGGTTTGATAGGCCTTCCATTGCAGCTCGGTCGCATTCTCGGGAACCTGACCGCTAAAGGTGAACTCGTCTCGGAAGCCCGCTTTGACCTCATTGCCGCTCCAGGTAATAGAGGTAACCGTGGCGTCTTCGCCGGTGCCTGTTTTCTCAATATCAATTTTCCAGCCAGCCTTTTGTGTTGGCTGGACATACTTCAGGCCTTCAGGAATTACGAGGTTCACCTTGGTAGTAGAAATGTCTTTTTCGTTTGGTACGCCAATGGTAAATGTCTGAAAGCCGGCTGTCACAACTTCACCCGGTTTCACAACCACATGCGCCGAAACCGTGGCGCCCATAAATACAGCCGCCAACCCAATAATCCCGCTAGCCAACGATACTCCTTTACCGAAATGCTTTGTCATACCTATCTCCTTCACTTGCAGTATTAATTGCTTTACTGGCAGTATATCAAACCTTCATTTTGCTCAGCCGAGCAATATCTTTCCGATGATTTAAGGCAACGATAATCAGCGCCGCTGCAGAACTCAGCGAGAACACGAGTGCGGCCTGGACCCATGTGTGCGACGGCTGCTCAACAGCCCTACCGATTGTGCCTCGCGACACCCGCAAGGTATAACTTATGGTGTAGGTGCGATTAGAAACAAAGGACAGCTCCAGGCGGTAGGCACCTTGGCTCGGGAATGTATAGGTTGCAGTAACCGCGCTCGTGTTTGTTTCCACCGGTACTTCAACCGACTCACTGCTTGCCGTATCGGTCACGACGAGTTTGGCAGAGCTGATGGCATTGCCTCCGGTTTGAATGTCAAAAAAAAGATTGGCTTCTTGCCCGGCAATCGGATCATCGTCGGGCACAACATGCAGCACAGTCCCAACAGTTCCTGTCGTATCACGGATGAACACATGGGCTGAAGCCGACTGGTGTTGGAGCAGCAGGCACGCCATGAGCGTTATGATGAATGCGCTTAGCCATTTACTCATGATCTGTATGTATTCCGCTTCCTTGATCGCCATGATCCACGTGCCGCGAATGATAGTTATTGAAGTAGTACGGCATAAGAAACACTGCGGTAACAGCCATGATCCAGGACGCAAACCACAACACAAAAGCCTCAGCTGTATTCATATGCAGGTATCGTGCATTCACGAGCTTGATGACCCGGACAAGCTCCAAGCCAAACAGGATAATCAGCGCACCGAACGAGAGTAATTGTATTTCTCTATACGCAAGGTGAGTCCCAATCGTCCAGATATGCAGTATGACCATCACGAGGCTGCCATAGACCAAGCGGTGCAGCCATTTCCATTTTTTATAGGTCATATAGCGAACTACTTTGTCGAATGATGTAGCGGCCATGATAATCAGCACCAGGAGCGCCACTCCTCCCCCGGCCAATGACCACCGAAACAGTGATGGTAACAAAGCAAGTTCGCCCACGCCTCCTAGTTGCCCCCACAGCGCTACCGCCGCATGTAACAACGCAAAATACGCAGCCACGACGCCGATTGCCCGGCGCGCAAAAGCCAAGTGCTGCAGTCGCTGCTTACCGACAACGTAGCCAAGCGGCGAAATAATGAGAGCAACATACCAATACACCAGGCTTAAAAGGCCAAATACCTGCTGAGCCCGAATATAAAAAAGCTGATCACTAGCAATCTGTTGTCTCAGCACCGCCGTGACTGCCACACTCATAAGAATCGACAGACACAGCACATAGAATCGTGAGTTTGCAAGCAAAGACTGCGGTTTTGAATCGGACATCTGCATCAACTATAGCAAAGACCTGGGTCGCGGCAGATATGTCGCAAGGTAATCGCAGCTACATGCCAATAGACGACGCCAGGCCACAAGAGGCGATTTAACTTTTTTCCAATTATCGCTGAATAACACAGGATTTATTGCGGGCTAGGACTGCCACAATATACGGTCAATCGGCCCGGCTTTGGCTAATTTTGTAATGTGATCGTACGACTGCTGCAGAATTTCTTCCAGAACCGACTGGTCTATGTCGTCCAGCTGCTTAATGTAAATGCAGTAGCCGGTAATCGTGTGCTTGCCTAACTTTGAGAGAAGCGTAGCGTAGCGGGTTGTGCCGTCCATCAAATAAATCGTAATCTTACCTTTTCTTGGGTAAAAGCCCAAAGTATGCGCCTCGCCTTTGCGCCCGCTGGTATATTCATATTTGTAGACACCGTAGCCAATGGTGCCTATGCCATACAAAATCGGTTCTTCCCCGCTGATGTGCCGCATCAGTTTCATAATGACCGCGGTGTCATCCTTTAGTTCTGTATCATCTAATGATTCTACGTACTGCTCAAGACTGATGTCATGTCGTTCGTCTGCTTTGCTCATACGCGTAGTATAGCAACCATAGTGCCAAGAATTATTACACGGCAATTGGTCACATAGTGAGACGATGGATAAATAACAAGGAGGGCTTCATGTTTACAGCAGTCGCAGCATTTAGTGGATTTTCAGTGGATGATGGGCAGAAAGCTAAAGAGTTCTATACAAATACACTCGGCTTACAGCTTGCAGACGAAACAATGGGACTCATGTTTAGCTTGCCTGATGGCGGTTCGGTCTTTATATACGAAAAGGATGATCATCAGGCGGCGACTTACACTGTACTAAATTTTGTTGTAGATGATATTGATGCCTCGGTTGATGTGCTAACTCAAAACGGCGTCACTTTTGAACGCTATGATGACATGCCCGGTGCGCAGGATGAAAAAGGCATTATTCGTGGTGGTGGCGATAACCCTGGCCCAAGCATTGCTTGGTTCAAAGATCCGGCAGGCAATATTTTAGCCCTTATTCAGAAGTAGCTACTAGGCGGAGTGGTTGTTGTCGCCGGTGACTTCGAGGGCTTCTAAGTCATCAAGTGCGCTCAAAAACGTGGTAGAACTGTCGCCAAGCTCAATCTGCACGGCGACCCGCCAATTGGGGTTATCGCCGGTTGGACCTTGATACTGCGGTACGCCATCAATAATTGGGTTTGCAGGGTCGTCACTAACAACCTGCATATCTATAGCGTCTGAACTATTTGGGTCAGCAGCGACTCGCCGTATTGCCTCTGCGGCATAGCGCACTTGTTCTAAGGTCATGGCGCTCACAAACCGTGCCGCTTGTGTCGGATCTGTTCGTCCAGTCTCACGAATAGCCTCGAAAGACGGCATATCAACCTGGCCATCGCCAGATCGTACGGTATTCACTCGGTACAGCTGTAACATAATAGATGTATTATACAATTATTTATGTTATTTTGCAACCTTTAGTGTTATTAGTGCTGTATTCGTTTCAACGGCTCTATTCTGCAAAAATGGCGGCCGATCTTAGCCTTCGACTGCGACTGCAAAGCCGCCGTAGGCCATTTTGGTCATGTCGTTTGGCATTTCAAACGGCTCGGTTGCGTTGGCGTACTCTTCGTCCATTTCTTTCATGACTTTGGCGTTGACTTCATCCCGGTGTTCTTTTGACTCAAACACAATGAATGAGAACCAAACGTTATCCTCAGGTCCAGCGCCAGCCATTTCGGCAAAGGCACGCGATTTCATGTCACCCATTTCCTGTTGCTTTAAATCATCACCACGGCATTCAAAATATTGCAGTGCGCCGTGCTTCATCCACGAGTCGCGTCCCATTTCGGCCATTTTTTGGTATTCGGCCTCTTTGCCTTTTGGTATAACTAGTACGAATCCATCAATATATTTTGCCATGTTAATTGCTCCTGCTTAGCTTGCTTGTCCTCTAAGTTTACACCTAGACAGCTTACATCTCAGCCGACCGAAGGGCGTTTGATGACCAGGTCTTCTTCGGGTTGCTCGGACGAGAGGTTGGTCATCACTTTTTCAATGGCATAGTCGACGCTCATGTACTGATCAATATCCTCAGGTACTTGCTCATGGTAGATGTCGGTCTGCATGCCGCCCGGGAATATCTGATAGACTGCAACGCCCGTGTCTGCAAGCTCCTCACGAAGTGACTCGGTCATACCTTTTAAAGCAAATTTCGAAGATACATACGCAGACAACTTAGGCTTGCCGCTTAAACCCGCCGTAGAATTAATGTTGATGATCAGACCATTACCCTGCTTTTTCATAATCGGCAGTACGGCTTTGCAGCCATTAAAGTAACCAAAAAAGTTAACGCCATATAAATAATGTAAGCGCTCGAGATCCACATCTTCCAGATTGCTCGGCGCAATTTGAACGCCGGCATTATTCACCCACACATCAATTCGCCCAAATGTATCGACTGCTTGTTTGGCTACCGCTAAAGTGTCATCAAATAAGCTGGCATCGGCCACGGTGTATTCAGCACCAATCTCGCTCGCTGTCGCTTTGACCTCGTCCTCATTAGTGCTGGTTATCAAGACCCTTGCGCCCTGTTTGATCATTCGTTCCGCAAAAGCCTTGCCAAAACCCTTGCTGCCGCCGGTCACCACAACTGCTTTATCTGTAAAATTCATGCGCTCAGTATAGCAAAGTTACACTCAAGGAAGTCGCGATAATACATACACACCCCTGCAGAAGTTGCGATTCAAAATCACCTCGGGCTCGTTGATTTATTGCCTAATCGGGGAGAATAGATCTAAAACCTGTCTCTTATACACATCT